>JBLMXX010000131.1:0-8105 GCA_050257995.1 Acidobacteriota bacterium
CCTCCCTATGCGGAATTACCTCAAATATACAGCGTAGATAATGCAAAGTCAAATAAGCCTTATTTATATGGCTGGATTGTTTTGAAGAAATCCTTCCAGTTCCGCAAGGGTTGGCAGGGACGGCTGCGCCCCCAGTTTGAGAGTCGCGAGCGCCCCCGCCGCGTTTGCTTGCCGCAATGCCGACGGCATCTCGCGCCCGCGTGCCCACGCGACTGCCAGCGCGCCGACAAAGGCATCGCCTGCCGCCGTCGCGTCCACGGCATGGACAGGAAAAGCCGGAATGCGGTGAATCGATCTCCTATCCGACGCGAGCGCTCCGCGCTCTCCCAGCGTAATGACGACGATGGGCACCCCGCGCCGGTTCAGTTCGAGCGCGGCCGCCTTGGCGCTATCCCAGTCTTTGACCGGTATGCCGGTGAGAATTCCCGCCTCGGTTTCGTTCGGCACGATCATATCCACCCGAGCCAGGAGTTCCGGGGAGAGATCCTGTGCCGGGGCGGGATTGAGCAGCGTGAGTATATGCGCGGACCGAGCCATATCCATCGCGTAGGTGACCGTGTCCAGAGGCACTTCGAGTTGTGCCACCAGGACCTGAGAAGCCGCGACGACGCGGCGGGCAGCATCCACATCCGTATGGGAGACATTCGCATTCGCTCCCGCGGCGACGATGATGGTATTCTGTCCACCCTCTTCGACCGCGATGAGCGCCATTCCCGTTGCCGAGTGCCCATCCAAGAGCACATAGGTCGTATCCACCCCGGCAGCGTTCAAATTGGCTTTGAGCGCGCGCCCAAAATCGTCATCGCCCACGCGACCGATCATCGCGACACTCGCACCCAAGCGCGCGGCGGCGACTGCCTGGTTCGCGCCCTTCCCGCCCGCAGCGGTGGTGAATTCGCGCCCGATGACGGTTTCGCCCGCGGCAGGCAGGTGCGGCACGCGAATAATCAGGTCCATGTTCAGGCTTCCGACGACGGCAATATCCGGCATAAGGCACCTCCCAGACTCTCGTCATTATGGCGCGATCGAGGGATGCGTCAAGCCAAATTCCAAAACTAATTTGACATCGCAGGGCGTAATCTATATAATCTAAGACGAAAAGATGGCGACGTAGCTCAGTGGTAGAGCAGGGGACTCATAAGCCCTGTGTCAGTGGTCCGAATCCACTCGTCGCCACACGAAACCAACACGAAAAGCCCTCAAATTCGAGGGTTTTTTTCTTTTGTGGACCCATCATATCCTGGACAACCATCGATAAGGAGGTACGCGAAACGTTGGAGTCGAACGCGATATTGAAAGTGAAGAGGTCGTCAAGAACGCCCTTGACGACCTCCAACGCTCAGGCAAACACTTACCATGGTTGAACTATTTTACGACGGCTCTCGCGGGCTTGTCGGCAGGCAAAAAGACGGCCAAGCACCGCCCCTCCGAATCGGTTACTAACCAGGGATGGGTGACGAAAGTTTGCTGCGTTACTGTACCTGACGCCGCCAGGTTAGAGTTCCAGAGTTGCCGCTTGCCTGCGTAATCGATCCAATGGACTTGAAGGGTCCGCGTCGTAGCATTCACAATCTGGATGGTAGTAGCCGTTTTCGATTCAAGTGAGCGCAGCGATGATTCTTTGCTGCACTCCATGGGCTGCAAATCCGCGGAGGACGATCCATTTGCTGCCGGGACCCTTGACGCGGTCGGCGTCGGTATCGCCGTTTGCGTGATAATGGGCTGCAAACTCGCGGAGGACGATCCACTTGCCGTCGGGATAGCAGGCGCGGTCGTCGCCGGTATTAAAGTTGGCGCGACTGTGGGCGGTGAATCCGTGGAGGGCGATCCACTGACGATTGGGACACTGGGCGCGGTCCCCTCCGGCACCGAAGTTGCCGTGACGGCCAGTGCAGGCGCTGGACAAACTATTTCCTCGTGCAAGTATCTCTGCCGCTCCTGACAGGTCAGGGGGCGTGTAATCCGCGAGCTGACGATTTTCACAAGGTCATCCATAGACCCACAAGCATCGCAGGTGTAGATGCTTGCATCATCAGTGATAAGCTGCCCATCGCCAATATAGTGTAACTGTGCGCCGGTATAAAGAGCCGCCACAGCATTTCGACTGCTCACATCTGTAATCGTTGAACTAGTCAGATTTGAACTGGTGCCGACGACGATGACGAACTTGCCGTCGGGACGAAAAGCAAATTCTGATCCGCTCAAGGGTTGTGCCAAGTCAAGTCGACTTTCGAGAGTTTTCGATGCGACGTTCCAGACCAATGCAACACCCGATCCACCGCTGGATCCAAAGATCAGCGTGTCATCTTGACTGAATGACGCATCGTCCACGGATGTGCCATCGGTGGGATACTCGACGACATGGCGAGCGCCCGAAGTCAAGTCGTCCAATTTCCACACGACCACTTTGTTCCCGGTTGTGACAACAATCGATTTTCCATCGTGGCTGAAAGCAGGATGAGAATCGCCCGCGATTTTGAGAGGAGTCCACGGTCCCGTTATTTTCGAGGGAGGTTGACCGGGCGACACTTGCCACAATTCGACAATCCCGTCTTTGTTGCTTGTAACCATCCGCGTGCCGTCCGGGCTGAGCGCGACGGATGAATGATAATCATTCGCTCCGGCTTGCGAGGTCGCAATACTTTTCCCGGTTGACACGTCCCATACAACGGTGCTTCCATCCTCGCCGGCAATGGCAAGCAATTTGCTGTCGCCGCTGAAAGCCATTGCCTTAGTCTGGCCTCGGCCGATCATCGTCGAAACGACCGATCCGGAGCTCATATCCCACAATTTGACTTCGTTTTTCCTCACACTCGTCGTCGCCGCCAGTTTACCATTGGGACTCCAGCGCGTAATATCGTCAGGGACAAATTTACCCGGCAAAGCCGTCATCGGCACTAGTGTGCTCAACTGCCAAAGGCGTGCCGTCCCATCTTTGCTTCCCGTCACAACGGATTGCCCATCCGGGCTGAACGCCGCGCTCGTAATCCAATTCGAATGCCCGCGCAGCACGATGAGTTGGGTCCCATGGTTCGTGTCGAATATTCCGGCAGTCCCATCCCTACTATAGGTTAGCACAAAATTGCCATCGGGACTATAGACCGCCCCATTTAACTCCCCGGTATGACCCGGCATAACCTCCACATTCGTATGCGTACTGACATCCCAACCACGCGCGATGGTATCATCGCTGGCCGTCAACAGTGTTTCACCATCAGGGCTGAAATCCACGCTGACGACCGCGCGAAAGTGGGGGGACAATACACCCAAATTTTTCCCGCTCGTTACGTCCCAAATGCGTGCCGTTCTATCCGCACTCCCTGTTGCGACAAGCTTGCTGTCGGGACTGAATGCAATATCGAGGGTGTAGCCGCCATGCCCGTTCAAAACTGAAACGGAACGACCGGTTTTTGCATCCCAGATGCGCGCCGTATAGTCGAGACTCGTCGTTCCGACGTATTGGCTATCCGGGCTGAACTTGATGGTGACAAGTTCACGGACGTGTCCTTTTAATTCCGCAATTTGACGCCACGTCCCGACTTGCCAAATGCGCGCAAGATTCTCCTTCCCGATGGCGGCAAGATACTGGCTGTCCGGGCTGAACGCGACAGAGCTTTTATAGGGATAAGCCGATGGAGCGCTGGGCAAAGTGGCAAGACCGGCTCCGGTTTGGGAATCCCAGACTCGCGCGATGCCGTCGCGACTCGATGTCACGATGTATTTGCCGTCGGAACTGTAGGCAGCCGAATTCACGGCGCCGGTATGTCCTTCCAATTTTCGGACGACGGCTCCGGTCGCGGCATCCCAGATTTTGGCGGAATGATCACCACTGGCCGTGACGACGGACTTGCCGTCGGGACTGTACGCCACCGCAGTGATCTCATCTTCCGGGTAATATTCCGTCGACCGGATTCCATCCGTACGCGAGCGCAAGACCGCGCGCAAATGCGACTGGTACAGCCACTGGCGTAATGCATTTTCCGATTCAGCCGTGCGAACGACTTTGGCAGATTCCAACGCCAGCAGACCGCTCAATTCCGTGTCCGTTGTCAATTCGGAAATCGCACTCGAGGCCAACTCGCGCGATTGAGCCAGATTGCGTTCCGCAATCGCCGTATTCCGCTGTAGCACGGCGACAATCGCCAAAACCACCGCCACGAATAGGGCAATCGTAACCCCGGCAATGATTATCCTTTGCCGGTTCGTCGCCGACTTGCGACTCGCGAGGATATACTCGCCCTGGACCTGGGTGAGTTTGGGTTCCTTATTGGCGGCTTTGGGCTGCCATTCTTCGGCTTCGCGCAGATCACGACCCCGCAACACTAAACTGTCGTCGCGCTTTTTGTTGTTCCATTCAACCGCCCGCGTTAGCAAGCGCGTGTGCGCGTGCACCCACTCGAGGTCGGCGTCGAGGGCCGCGGCGAGTTTCGTGAGCGCCTCGTCGAAATTGTCCGTCTCGCGCATATAGACCCAGTTCAGCTTAGCGAGTTCTGCCTTGACGGTCTTGGGATCGACGTCAAGCCAAACGACGGGGACGAGACGCTTGTTGTTCTTGATTGCTTGGTCGAGTTCTTTGCCGCATTCTGGAGAGGCAACGGAATTGGGGCTGAGCACAAAGAGGAACGAGTCCGCGGCTTGAACATTGGATTTGATTTCGGCGTCCCAATCGGCGCGCGGGGGAATGTCGTTCCAGTCCACCCAAATCTTACGCCCCTGCCCTTTCAGGGCGTCATGTAAACGCTGGACAAACCCTTTGTCCTTGCGCGAATAGGAGATAAAAATATCTTTGTGTGAATCGGAGCTCTTTATATCAGACATCGACGTGCCCTCCTACGATGATCATTTACAATGTTATGCGCACGAGGTTCGCCTTGCAAGAAATGGGGAACAATTCCCGAGGTGGACTGTGCGGCATTATAGGTAGATTTGAGGCGGTGTCAATACCCCAAGCACGCCCCCCGCGCCCGGGCACCTTCACGTTGACCGCTAAATTCAACTGGGCTATAATCCTTTCGCTGCGGTTCCACTTTACGCCCTTGATTCGTCGCCCATTGCCCGGAAAGGTGCCAATCCCCCCAAGGAGGATCAAATGCCGCCGCCAGAGAATCCGGAACAAATGAACGCCACGCAAATCGTTTTTGCACAAGGTCAGACGGCGAAGATGGTTGAGCCCGCCGCGAGCACCCACGTCGCGGAGATTGTCGATGCGCTCAAACTGCCAGAGTATCGCGAGGTGATCATCGTCATCGGGGGAGCGAAAACCATTGACGAATTGGATGACCAGACAAAATCGCGGCTGACTCAACTGGCTAGTCGCGGGATTTTACGTGCGGCCAATGCCACCCAGGCCATCATCATCGACGGCGGGACGGACGCGGGGGTGATGCGGTTGATGGGACTCGCCAGGGAGGGCCGGAGTCTCAAGACGGCGCTCATTGGCGTTGCGCCGCGTGGCGCGGTCAGCGTGCCGGGCGACGCACCCACCGCTGACGGCGTACCGCTCGAACCCAATCATACTCATTTCGTTCTGGTCCCGGGCACCCAATTTGGCACCGAGTCGCCGGTGATTGTCGAACTGGCCGAGACCCTGATCAAACCCAAACCCGCGAAATCTACGCCTCCCGGTGCCGAGGCGATCATTTCTCCCTCCAATGGCGCTCAGTCCGCCTCTCAACTTCCAAAGGCGCAGTCTAAAACGGCAGTTGGACCCGCAGACGAAAAGAGCGCGCTCGAAGTGTTGATCGGTGGAAACCGTGAGGGCGTGGCCAAGACCGATGTCCTTCTTGCCGTCCGGCGCGGTTTTCCGATCGTCGTCATTGCCGGGAGCGGCGGGCTAGCCGACGACATTGTCCAATATTTAAGGGACCGACCCAAGTTCATCGAAGATAGCATGCTCGCGGAAATTATAGAGGATGGTAACATCCACGTGTTTGATGAGGAGCGGCCCGTGGCTGCTCTCGAACCGCTCATCGCCAACGAGCTGGGCGGGAATTACAATCTCGATCTGGCGTGGCGCCGCTTTGCCGCCTACGACGGACAGGCCACGCGGTTCCAGAAAGAGTCTTACGGCTGGCAGCGCTGGGTCCTGACTCTCGGCGTCGCCACCGTTTTCGCCATTGCCTTGAAGATGAGCGTGCCCGTCGAATATGCAAAGGACGGCTCCGTCATCGTCCCCGGATGGCTTGCCGGGCTGCCATTCGAGAGCTGGGTCAAGACCTGGCTGGCCTTGATATGGGACAAGGGACTGTACCTGGCCATCCTGGTTTTCCCGATCATTACCTCTGGATTGGTAGCGTACGCTGCGCGCTTTAACTCCGCAGTTCGTTCGGTGGTTTTCCGGGCCGGGGCTGAAGCCATCCGCCGCGCCATTTTCATTTATCGCACGCGTCCCAGCAGCTATCGCGCCAAGTCGGAAATTGCTGCACCGCCGGCAGGTCAAACAAGTGCTCAGTCGAAGGAAGAGATTACGCGCGAAATTGAGCTCCAGCGTGCCATCGAGTTGGTGAGCACGCACGTCATGCAGAGCGAAGCCAACTCGACCGGATTTGACCTTTTCGCCGATTCGGTCCCTCCGGGCATCGAGAAACAACACGAGTATGGCGGCGCGGCCGATGATGGGATGAGTTTTCTGACGCCGGAAAAGTATATTCGGGTGCGCCTGAACGACCAGCTCAGTTTCTATCGCTCTCGATCGGTCCGGATGGAAAAGGAGCTACGCCGGTGGCAGACCCTGTCGCTGGTGGCGGGCGGCCTGGGGACTCTGCTCGCCGCGCTGGGTGCGCAGATTTGGGTCGCGGTCGCCACCGCGTTTGCTAGCGCGTGCGTTACGTTTCTGGAATACCGGCAAACCCGGATGACGCTGATGCAGTATAACCAGGCGGCGACGAGTCTGGAGAATATCAAGCAGTGGTGGCACGCGCTTTCACCGGAAGACAAGGCGGACAGCACGTTCGTCAAGCGTCTCGTCGAGACGACGGAAGAAATAACCGCTACCGAGCAGACCGGCTGGGCACAGCAGATGCACGACGCGCTCGCTCGCTTGCGTGACAAGCAGGAAAAGAAAGAGAGCGGACCGATGGCCCGACAAGATCCAGAGCCGCTGCCATCCACTCCACAACCAGGAGTGGGGGATGGGCACGCGTCCCAAGTCCAGCCGTAGAAAGAACTGGGGCAGGGTCGCCCGAAATACCATAGTAAGCGATCTCACCAATCTTAAAAGGAGTGACAGGCGTTCTTTCAGTTCGCGAGGGAGTTCTGGAATCGAAATGTCTGACACCGTGGAGTCAATACGGGATAGGCCTTTATCTTTCAGCAGTGATATTTTATAATGTGCACAAGGAGCAAAAATCATGAATGAAGATAGCAAGAGCTCGGCAACGGGCAGGGCCCACACGGCCAGCGGCCCAACGAACCGCGACTGGTGGCCGAACCAGTTGAGGCTCGATATCCTGCACCAGCATTCCGTCAAGTCCAATCCGATGGGCGAAGATTTCAACTACGCTAAAGAGTTCAAGAGTCTCGACCTGGCGGCCGTGAAGAAGGACCTCCGTGAACTGATGACCAAGTCGCAGGACTGGTGGCCGGCGGACTTTGGCCACTACGGACCATTGTTCATCCGTATGGCGTGGCACAGCGCCGGCACCTACCGCACCGGCGATGGCCGCGGCGGTGCAGGCAACGGCAGCCAGCGCTTTGCGCCCCTCAACAGCTGGCCCGACAACGTCAACCTCGACAAAGCGCGCCGATTGCTCTGGCCGATCAAGCAAAAGTACGGCCGGAAAATTTCCTGGGCCGACCTGATGATCCTCACCGGCAACGTCGCCTTGGAATCGATGGGGTTCAAGACCTTTGGTTTCGGCGGCGGGCGTGAGGACATCTGGGAACCGGAAAAGGACATCTACTGGGGCGCCGAGGGCAAGTGGCTGGAGGACAAGCGCTATTCCGGAGAGCGGGATCTCGAGAATCCGCTTGCTGCCGTGCAGATGGGCCTGATCTATGTGAACCCGCAGGGTCCGGATGGCAACCCCGATCCGGTCGCCTCGGGCAAGGACGTGCGCGAGACCTTTGCACGCATGGCCATGAACGACTACGAAACCGTGGCCCTG
>JBLMXX010000132.1:0-3458 GCA_050257995.1 Acidobacteriota bacterium
GCCGAACGCGCGCGCGGCAATGCGTCGCCGCGCCGGTCATCCTCGCGTTAGACCCTCTCTCTCAATTCAGATAGCGATTGCGTTTCCGTCCCTAGTTTATCGCGGTGGCGACCCGCCTCGCGAACACCGCCGCGTCCTCATTCAGCGCCTTCAAAGTTGTGCTTGCTAATGCACCGGCTATAGCAAACACAACACTACCCGCATGCGATGGCAGGCTACATCGCCTGGCTCTGGGCCCAATTGGACCACTTTTCCGCGGTACTCCCTGACTCTTGGCGGGAACTGCGGACCCGGGCACGCGGCGAGGGGCAGCACTTGCGCCTGCCTGAATCGCTGGCATCTCTCTACCTTGGCCTGGACCTGGGCTTGACCTATGCGGCCGAACTGGGCGCCTTGAGCGAAGCGGCGGCGGACAAGCTGCGCCGGGAGGGTTGGGCGGCGCTGGTGGAGACCGGAGCGAGGCAGCACCGACAGGTTGAAGCCCTCCGCCCTTCCCTCTACTTTTTGACGATTCTCAGTGAACTATTTACCCAGAAAAAAGCCCATCTTTTGCCAATTTTGGGGCCCGAGACGCCCGGCGATGGTGACCTGCTCGGCTGGTATGACGACGGGTACTATTACCTGCTGCCGGGTGCGAGTTACCATCGCGTTGCACAATTTGCCCGGGACGAGGGACGGTACATGGGTACGAAAGAACTGGCACTGCGCAAGGCACTGGCGGAGGAGGGCATCTTGATCGCATCCGAAGGCAGGTACACTAGTCGCATACGGATTGGGGAACAGCGCCTGCAGGTGCTGTGCCTCTCACGCCCGGCCGTCGAAAAAATAACCGGGGGTCTCCCTTACAAAAGTGTGGACATTGCGCCAAAAACCCTGTCCCCACTGTCCCCACCCTTCGCGGGGAGGGGGTAGGGGTTTTGCCATGAACCACTAGCGTGGATTTGAACAAGCTGACATATGAATTGCTCGGAGTGGTGGACGAAACGATGCAGCCCGCGCAGGTGTCGTTATGGCTCAAGGAAGCCGAGCGGCGGCTCAAGCGATGAGCGACCGAAATCCGCAAACTGTTTCAGACGTGTGTTGCGCGCCGTTTCGATTCGACATAATCGCAGGACCCTGAATCCCCGATGACATTTTGCAAAATCATTGACGCGTGGTAGAATGCATACGGCATTGGCATCCGATAGATGGACGCCGGGAGTAGAAAATGAGTCAAGAACGTAAGCCGGTCGTCGCAGAGGACCGGGTGGGTGCGCTCGCCCAGTTGATCCGCACCCTGCGCCTCGTTTGGCGTTTGATGCAAGACCCACGTGTTCCGACCTTTCCCAAGCTCATCGTCCCTGCCGCTCTGCTCTACGTCATCTCACCCATCGATCTCATCCCCGACATGATCCTGGGGTTGGGGCAAGTGGACGATATAGCGGTGCTGTTCCTGAGCATTTCGCTCTTTATCGAGTTTTGCCCCCGCGACGTCGTCGAGGAACACCGCCGCGCCCTCGCCGGTCCAGCGCGCACCGACAATCCCGGTGGAGAAGAGGTGGTCGAAGGGACGTACCGGGTGGTCCCGGACGATGACTTGCCGCACACACCCTGAAAAGTCCGAAAGGTGATTAGATGACTGATGCAATCAAGACGATGCAACTGGCGGCGAGCGAATTGGGGGTATCCCTCAGCACGCTCAAACGCTGGACCAAGGACTTTGCACCGTTTCTTTCGCCCTCCAGTTCCGTGGCGGCGGATGGAACAGGCCGCCGGTTCACCCCGGATGACGTAGAGATATTGGCGCGCGTAAAGGAACAGTTGTCGGGAGGGTTGAGCACCGACGAAGTGATCGAGCAGATGTATGCCGAGGGTCGCGGTGAGACGGCGTCGATGGCGATGACTACTCAAGAGGGCGGCATGAGCCAATCCGCTGGGTTCGTCGTGTTGACCGATACCCTGCGGGCGATGATCGAGAACCAGCAGACCATTCAAAATAGCCTCCAGGTCAACCGCAACCTGCAAGGTGTGATTATCCAGGACAATTTCAATCTCAAGGAAGAGAATATGCGATTGCGCGAACGGATGCAAAAGTTGGAACAGGAGCTCGCCGATTTGCGCAAGCGCGATTCCGACCACCGGCTTTTGCTCGAACAGCGCCTCGCGCGCTTGGAGGAAGAGGCGCGCAAGAGCGTTTGGAGCAAACTGTTCTAGGCGCGCCGCCCATTTCGCCGTCACGTGCGGCGAGGCGGCAGACCCGTAATGCAGCGCCCAGCCTCGCGTTTACGCGCGAGGTTTTTTCTTGATGACCGCTTTTGAAAACACAATTCGGGAGGATGGCGATGCGAATCGTGCGGCTGGCGATTGTCGGACTCGGGAATGTGGGGCGGCGTTTGCTGGAATTGATGGATCTCAAGCGCGATTGGCTGCGCGACTATTATGACCTCGAATTGGTTGTTGCGGGGGCGGTGGACCGGAGCGGCGCGGCGATGGCGCCGGATGGGCTTGCCATCAAGGAGCTGCTGCAGCTCAAACGCGGCAAGAAGGGGATGGCGGGATATGCGCAGGCGGGCCGCGCTGGGATGACGCCGCTCGATCTGGTGCGGCAAGCGGGTGCGGATGTCCTGGTCGAGCTTTCGTTGACCAATCTCAAGGACGGCGAACCGGGTCTGAGTGCCATTCGCGAGGCGTTGCATCAAAATATGAGCGTGGTCACTGCGAACAAGGGTCCCCTGGTGCTGGCTTACCAGGAACTCGCCGCTCTGGCTCGGAGAAATGGCGTCCAGTTGCTCCACAGCGCGACCGTCACCGGCGGCTTGCCGACGTTGAATATTGGGACCCGTGATCTCGGCGCGGCTACCATCGAAAAGTTCGAGGGGGTCGTCAACGGGACGACGAACTATATTCTGACCCGGATGAGCGAGGGACAAGGTTACGACGAGGCGCTCAGGCATGCGCAAGACATCGGCATGGCTGAAGCCGACCCCACCCTGGATGTGGATGGGTGGGACGCGGCGAACAAACTGGTCATTATCGCCAATGCGGTCTTGCGCCGCCCGACGATGTTGAAAGATGTCACCGTCCAGGGAATCCGCGGCATCACAAAAAAGGACCTGGAACAGGCGACGGAGCATCGGCAGGTGATCAAGCTGATTGCGCTGGCCGAAAAGATTGGGGACGATTACGAATTAAGCGTTCGCCCCACACGACTGGAGCGCTCGCACCCGTTGTCGAAGGTGGGTGCGGGCATGATGGGCATCCTGTATCATACTGACATCAACGGCACGATCTTTTCGGCCATTGAGGAGCACGACCCTTATCCGACCGCGGCGGGGGTGCTGCGCGATATCGTGAACGTATACAACTAAATTTGCAGATACAACATTAGCCCAGTGCTTTTTTCATTGCGTCCTGGTCGCTCCAGGGATACTCGGTCGTCCCAAAGCACATCGAGCGCTCGTGCCCTTTGCCGGCGACCA
>JBLMXX010000133.1:0-4914 GCA_050257995.1 Acidobacteriota bacterium
GCAAGCCCTTTGGCGTGCATCGCGAATTTTTCCGAGCCGCGCCCGATCTGCGCCGCCGCCTCGCGCACGCCGTCTGCCAAAAGCGCGCCAATCCCCTCGCGGCGCGCGATTTTGTGCCACAAGATTTCCATCACCTTGACGTCGCCCCAGTTCAATTCCAGTCCATCGCAATCGGCTTTCGTCAACAGCCCCTTCTCGTAGCACTCCATCGCAAAGCCGACCGTGTTCCCCAGCGACGTATTGTCAAAGCCCAGGTCGTCGCCCAGCGCACTCAGGTAGTGCGCGCCGGCGTAATCGCCGGCGAGGCAGCCGGGCCCGATGGTGCCGAAGGAATCGAAATCGGGATTGATCAGCGTGCCGAGGTGCTCGCCTTCGCGCAGCACACCGGTCTGCATGCACGCGATGGGACAGTTGAAGCAACTGCGCGAGCGCACCTTGCTGCGGCGCTCGTATTCGAGACCGCTCACTTTGTCCACGTCTTTCCAATAGGCTTCGCGATAGTTCTTCACGTCCAGTTCCGAAATGTCGGAATGCGGGACCTGGCTGATGGTCGAGCCCCAGCGACTCAGGTTATAGCCGCGGCGTTTCCCCGTCTTCGCCTCGCGCAATTTGGCATATACCTCGGCGTAACGTTCGGCATAGGCTTCCGGATTGGCGAGCGGAATCGGTCCGTGCCCGCGCACGACAATGGCTTTCAGGCGCTTGGAACCCATGACCGCGCCGGGGCCGCCGCGCGCCGCGGCGCGAAAGTATTCTTGTTGGATGCTGGCGAACTTGATGAGATTCTCGCCCGCCGGTCCAATGCACGCTACCCGCCAGCGCGGGTCGCCGAGCTTGTTCTTCAACAGCACTTCGGTCTCCATGGCGCCTTTGCCCCAGAGGAAATCCGCATTGCGGAGCGCGACCTGCTTATCTTCAATCGCGAGGTAAACCGCCTTCGGGGACTGCCCCGTGATGACGACGCCATCGTAACCCGCGGTCTTGAGCTCGGTGCCCCACTGCGCACCCGTAATGGCGTGACCCAGCGTGATGCCGGTATTCGGAGATTTGAAAACGACGGTCGTATGGGCCGCGCCGGGTGCGATGCCGGTGAGCGGACCGGTGAGGAGCATGAGTGGACTGGGCGGCGCGAGTGGGTCGCTGCCCGCCGGAAGCAGGTCCCACAATAATCGCGCGCCGAGACCTCTGCCGCCGATAAAGTCTTGCGCAAACTGCAAATGCTCATCGCTTTCCCATATCTTGCCGGTCGATAGATCAACCCTGAGCAATTTGCCCATGTAGCCGCCTTGGAATTTCATGGTTGCTCCTTGGCTGGATAATAAATATGCGCCAGCGATTTCGCGATCTGTGCCGGCGGAGTGATTACATAGTGCGACGGACTGAATCCGCCGCCCTGCACCCATTGGAGACAACCGCTCGGGCACGCGGCGACGCAGCGCGGATTGCCATCGCAAAGATCGCACAGGATGGGCAGGTTCGTCTGCGGGTGCGGCACAATCGCGCCGGTGTGCGGACAGGCCGTGTAACAAGCCTGACACTGGATGCATTCGGCGTGGCTGGCGCGCACGATCTCGGCAGCTTCATCCCAGGTGAGCGCGGGCGTTGGGCAGGATTCGACGCAATAGTGTTCGAGGCAGCGATGGCAGATCACCGGAATGTCGAGCGGTCCGGGATAATATTGTTCTACCCGAATGCGCGCTGCCTCTGGAAAAACCGTCCCTTCGTGGAACAGCGAACACGCCGTCTCGCACAACCGGCAGCCCGTACAGTCGTTGTAGTTGACTTCGATGGTTCCCCGACGTTGGCTGAGTGGCCCTTTGTCTTTGGACATGACATCTCCCCAATGGTCCGGATGGCGGACCGGCGATTTCAGACTGTCTCTTTAGGCGGTGCGAGCCAGTCACTACACTATAGGTACATGAACTTGATACGAAAGCATGTTGACATTTGCATGGGCGTAGCCAATAATCAACTTGGGTGCCGTTGATCGGCAAGCTCCTAACGCATTCCCCGCAGCGGTGACCGCCATTCCAATCCCGGGTGTGATCAATAATCATTGGAAATGGGGACAATGCCTGCCCCCTGTTTGCGCATCTAAAGGAGGATGCCATGTGCGGTAACAAGCTTGCTCTGACTCTCTTGATCGTCGGTTTGATCGTGGTTGCCTGTGCGCCCGCGCCCGCTCCCGCAGTCGCCCCGACCCCATCCGCCGTCCCGGCCACGACGGCTCCGCTGGTCAAGCTCCAGTCTGCCTGGTCCATGATGAATTCAGACCCCGCCCCGGTATGGGTCGCCGTGGACGTGGGATTTTTCAAGCAGAACGGACTCGACGTCTCACTCGTCTTCATTGACGGCGGCACCAAACATGCCCAGGCGTTGATCTCGAAAGATGTCGCTATGGGGGTAACCTCTGCCGCGCCGGTCGTCAGCGCCGCCGCCGGAGGCGCCGATCTGGAATTGGTCCTGGGCATGGTCAACGTGATTAACTACGATTTCCTTGTGCGTCCGGGCATCAAGACCGCCGCCGATTTAAAGGGCAAGAAGGTCGCCGTGAGCGGCGCGTCCGGCTCCTCCAATACCGCCATGCGCCTCGCTCTGAAAACCCTGTTCAATCTCGACCCCGACAAAGACGTGATCACGATGAGCGTCGGCAACGAGGCCGAACGCGAAGTCGCGCTCATGTCGGGGCAGATTGACGCCACCGTGGTGAATCCTGACACTTCGATCAAGGCAAAGAAAGACGGCCTGGTCGTGCTGGATTCGTTGTGGGGTAAGCCGGTCCCCTACGCGCATACCGGCGTTGGCGTCACGAAAGCTTTCGCCAAAGACAACCCCGAGGTGGTGGCCAATTATCTCAAGAGCATTATCCAGGCCATCGGCTATATCAAGGATCCCGCGAACAAAACGAACGTCGTCAAGATATTTGGCAAGTATCTAAAGGCTGACGATCAAGAGATGCTGGACTCGATGTATACACGGATGAGCCAGACCATCCTTCAGTGCGTGCCTTACGTCCCGATGGACGGGATGGCGACCGTGATTGGCGAGACCAAGACCGCCGTAAGCGCCGGACTCACCGCCGACAAGGTGGTAGATAATTCCTTTGTCAAATCGCTCGACGACTCGGGATTCATCAAGGCCAATTGCAAAGAGCGAGGGAACCAGTAGTGGATAAGCGGATGGGAGTCACGGCTTCCATCCGCCTCCATTTTTTATCGGTTGCCCCGATTACTTGCCCGCCGGCAGCGGGAAGCTGAAGAGACTGGCTTCACCGGGTAGCGGGTCTTGCGTGTAGACGATATTGTTGGTCTCGTCAAAGGCCACTCCGTTGCTCTTTACCGCCGTCGGCACATTAGTGAGGAACTTTATCGGCGCGCCGCTAAAGATGCTCAACTGCCCGCCGCGGTAATAATTCCCGGCGCCGAAGAAGAACTTGTCGACTTTAGCATCATACATCAAGCCATCGCCCGCGCCGGTCTGCGTGAAAGTGTCCAGCACCTTGCCGGCCGCGACATCCCACGAGACCACCTGCTGCGTTTTGCGGTTGGAGCAACCGAGGAGTGCCTGTTTCCCGCCGGCGTTGAACGCGATGCCGTGCGGATCGCAGGGAACGCCCACGTCGAACTTTTTCACCAGGACGTCCTGCGTCGGATCGAATTGCAGGATCGCGTTCTGGTCCGAGCTCGTCATGTAGATCATCCCATCCATGGAATTGTAGCGCGGCTGCTCCAGCGCGGCGCCGAGGTTATCAATTTTCTTGACGATCTGGTTCGTCGTCGCGTCAATCACGGTCAGGAATCCGTCGTCGCTGTTGGCGATATACAATTTTTTGTCTTTCGGGTCATAATCGCCCTCGTCGGCGCGACCCTTGCCGCCGGTGTTCGGGCGCGCCAGCACCTGGTAAGGTTTCGCCGAAGCCGGATCAATATTGATGATCGCCACCGTGCTGTCGTTCAAACCGGCGAAGAGTTTCTTCACGTTGCCGGCAAGCATCACCCCGTTCGCGCCGCTCCCCAAATCAATGGTCGTCAGGTACTTGGCGGTTGCTGACGAAACGTCAAAGACATCCACGCCGTTGGTCGTCCGGTCTGCCACGTACAAGCGATGATTCTCCTGGTCCACGACGAGCAAGTCAATCGAGATGTTCTTGCCCTTCGCCGGTGTAATCTCGATCTTGGTCAAGGGAACAATCGTCGTATCGCCGGGCACGGGCGGCAGCGTGGTCGGCACGGCGGTTGCCGTCGGTGGGACTTTGGTTGGCGTTGCGGTTGGAACCTGGGGCAATGTCGGCAGAGGGGTTATCGCCTTGGGTGCGGCTTTGAAAAAGCCGCTGTCCTCGAGTTCCTTGACGAGGCTCGGGTCTGAGAAATCTTCCGGCTTTTTGCCCTTGATGCCCGACTCGTCCATGATTTCCTGAATGCCATCCGCACTGGGATAAGGAGTGTCGGCGAAGGCTTTCGAGTACGCCTCCCAACTCGCGTCCAAAACTTCCTTGTCGTCCGTCTGAAGGTATTTTGCCATCACGCTTTCGGCAAAGCCGCGATCGTCCTTGAATCGCTGCAAGGCATCGCTTTCGGCGCGGATGAAATTCAGAACGGTCGCGCGATGCGCGGCGATGTACTTGCGCGTGGAGGCCAACCCGACCGCCGAGTACGGTAAATTGAGTGGAATGGTATCCAGGATGAGCACCGCACCTTGTTTTTGCGCCGTCACATCATTCGGCGGGCTGAGGAGAATCGCATCGCACAGTTTGGCTTTGAACGACGCGATTTGACCGGAAGCATCGCCCGATTGGGTAATCTTCACGTCCTTGGCCGCGTCCAGCCCGTTGTCTTTCAGGATTCGCCGCAGGACAAACTCATCCGACGACCCGAATTTTGTGATCGCGATGGTTTTGCCTTTGAGGTCCTTCAT
>JBLMXX010000134.1:0-4485 GCA_050257995.1 Acidobacteriota bacterium
ATGCAATTCGAAAAAGACGGCCGGTTGACGCTGGAGACGCATCCGAACACAGAGCATATCATCGAATGCGATTCGGTGATCTTTGCCATCGGTCAGGGACCCGACCTAACGCCCGTTCAGACCGTCAAAGGGGTTGAGCAGAGCAAGCGCCGGACGGTTGCCGTGGATCCGGAAACCCTCGCGACCGGGCGCCCGGGCCTTTTCGCGGGCGGAGATGCGGTGCTGGGCGCCAGTTCGATCATCGAGTCGATTGGGGCGGGGCACAAGGCGGCGAGTTCCATCCAGGCATATCTGCAAAATTCGGGCCTGGTCGCGACCCTGCCGGAGAAGACGCAAGCCCTCTTGCCGCCGGTGAAATTATCCCGCGAGGAAATAGGGGCGCGGATCAAGGATGGCAAGGTTGTCCTGCGCGAGCGGGTCGAACATGCGCTGGCTCCTGCGGAAGAACGGGTCGAGCGATTTACCGAATTTGCGTCCGTGATCACCGAAGATGAAGCAGTGGCGGAAGCGGAGCGGTGTCTCGCCTGCGGCGTGTGCTCGGAATGCCTCGAATGCGTGTACGCCTGCCGCGCCGGCGCGGTTGATCACACCATGGTCGAGCAGACGCGTGAATTAAAGGTCGGCGCGGTGATCCTCACACCCGGCGTCGAGCCGATCGATTTGCACGCGCTGAACTTTCGTCCCGAATACGGCTATGGTCGCTATCCCAATGTCGTCACTTCGCTCGAGTTCGAGCGTTTCCTGTCCGCTACGGGTCCGACCCAGGGAGTGGTCAAACGCCCGAGCGATGGAGCCCACCCGCGCAAGGTCGCGTGGATCCAATGTGTCGGCTCGCGCGATTGTGCGCGCGAACAGGGTTATTGCTCCTCGATCTGCTGCATGTATGCAACCAAAGAGGCGGTCATTGCGCGCGAGCATGATGCGAACATCGAGCCGACCATCTTTTACCTTGACCTTCGCGCGTATGGTAAGGATTTCGACCGGTATATAGACCGCGCGAAAACCCAAGGTGTGCGTTACATTCGCTCGATGGTTGGAGCGGTCGAACCCGCCGCCAAGGGAAATCTGCGCATCCGCTACGCGCTCGACGACGGACCCAAGACCGAGGAATTCGATATGGTCGTCCTCTCGGTGGGCGTCAAGCCAAGCGCGCAAACGCAGGCGATGGCAGAGCGGCTGGGACTCTCCCTTAACGAATACGGTTTTTCCGATCCGGTCGAATTCGCACCCACGGCGACAACGCGCGGCGGCATTTTCGTGGCGGGCACCTTCCGCGAGCCCAAAGACATTCCGGAGACCGTCATCGAAGCGTCCTCTGCAGCCGCGTGCGCTTCCCGCTTGCTGGCGCCGGCGCGCGGCACACTCGCCCGCGTCAAGACCTATCCTCCTGAGCGCAGCGTGGCGGAGGAAGAGCCGCGGGTCGGGGTGTTCGTCTGCCACTGCGGCATCAATATCGGCGGCGTCGTTCGCGTGCCCGAGGTGGTCGAGTACGCCAAGACCCTGCCGGGAGTCGTGTTTGCCGAACACAATCTCTATACCTGCTCGCAGGATACCCAGGCGCGCATCAAGGCACGGATTGAAGAGAACCACCTGAACCGGGTGGTTGTCGCGAGTTGTACGCCGCGGACGCACGAGCCGCTCTTTCAGGATACCTTGCGTGAAACGGGACTGAACCCTCACCTCTTTGAGCTCGCGAACATCCGCGAGCAGGACTCCTGGGTCCATCGCGGCGACCGCGACGCGGCGACCCACAAAGCGCAAGGCCTGGTCAGTATGATGGTGGCACGCGTGCAGCGAGACCGTCCGTTGTACCGGCTCGTCTTCGACGTCAACCCGCGCGCGCTCGTGGTCGGCGGCGGGCTGGCAGGCATGACGGCGGCGCTGACGATTGCCGAGCAGGGGCACGAGGTGTTCCTGGTCGAGCGTGAGGCAGAACTGGGTGGGAACGCTCGTCACATTTATTATACCGCCGGGATCAGCAAGTGGATCGCGGATACGGTCGAGTGGCACGATACCCAGCAGATGCTAGAGTCCACCCTTGCGCGCGTGCTCGCCGAACCGAGAATTCACGTTTTCACCCGGGCAGAACTAGTAGACGTTTCCGGTTACGTGGGCCGCTTTAAATCCCGTGTCCGCGTCGCCAGCGCGCCGGAGGATCTAGAGATCGAGCACGGCGCGGTCGTCGTCGCCACGGGCGCGCAGGCGGCCGTGCCGAGCGAGTACCTCTACGGACAGGACCCGCGCATCATCACTCAACAAGAGTTCGAAGAGCGCTTGGCCAACCACGAGGTCGGCAAGATCAACTCGGTGGTCATGGTCCAATGCGTCGGCTCGCGCGATGAGAAACGCCCGTACTGCTCGCGCATCTGCTGCCAGCAGGCGCTCAAAAACGCACTCAAGCTGAAGGAATCGAACCCGAATGCGAACGTCGTCGTCCTCTATCGCGATCTGCGCGCGTATGGATTCAAAGAGGACGTGTACCGGTCGGCACGCGAGCAGGGCGTCCTCTTCCTGCCCTACGAATTGGACCGCAAACCCGTGGTCTCGATCCATGCCGGTAAATTGAGTGTCACCGCCGACGCCGCGTTCCTGGGAAATACGATGGATTTTGCGGCTGATCTCGTGGTGCTGAGCGCGGGCATCGTGCCGGGCAATAATATGCCGCTCGCGCAACTCTTGAAGGTGCCTCTGACCCAGGATGGCTTTTACCTCGAGGCGCACGCCAAACTGCGCCCGCTCGATTTCGCCGCCGATGGCATTTTCCTCTGCGGACTGGCCCACTCGCCGCGCGCACTGGAAGAGTCGATTGCGCAGGCAGAGGGCGCGGCGATCCGTGCGGTTGCCCTGCTGTCGCAGAAACGGCGCGAGGCGGTCCCGATCGTCGCGACGGTCAACGAGCGGCTGTGCGCGGGATGCGGGCTGTGCGTGGAGGTGTGCCCGTATGGCGCGCGGGCGATCGACGAAGAAGCCCACGTCGCGCAGGTGAACGCGGCACTCTGCCAGGGCTGTGGCGCATGTGTGACCGCGTGTCCGAACGGGGCTTCGCAGCAAAAAGCGTTCGAGATGGACCAGATCTTTGCGATGATTGAAAATGCAATGGCGTGATCAAAACCCTTACGCCTTACGTTGAGGTCAATACATGTCTGACAATGGATTTGAACCGCGCATTATCGCTTTTCTGTGTAACTGGTGCACGTATACCGGCGCCGACCTCGCGGGCACCTCGCGGCTGCAGTACCCGGCGAACATCCGCATCATTCGCCTGATGTGCAGCGGAGCGGTGGACCCCGTTTACGTGCTCAAGCCGCTGCTCGACGGCGCGGACGGCGTTCTGATCGGAGGTTGCCATCCGGGTGACTGCCATTACCAGTCGGGCAACTACAAGGCGCGGCGGCGCTATGCCGTATTACAGGACACGCTGGACGTCATGGGGTTTGACAAGGACCGAGTCTGGCTCCGCTGGATCAGCGCAAGCGAAGGCGCCCAGTTCGCGGAAACCGTCCGCGAGATGACGTCCAAGTTGAAGGAAAAAGGACCGCGCACATGCCCGGCTTGAATCAAATCAACGTCAAACGCATAGAACGTATCCTGAATATCGTCCTCGACGAATCGCGCCCTCCGGTGGCACGCTGCCGACTGCTCTCCTCCGGCTTGGCCCCCTATCACACCTTCAAGATCGAGGAGAACATTAGCGGGTTCAAAGGCTGCATCGGCTGCGGCAATTGCATCGACGTGTGCGGGGTACTCGCTCGCGAGCCGCGCCGGCTCCAACGCACACCCCAACGCACTTCATTAGCGCTGGAAGCGCTGGTCGGCGAGGACTGTGACCGTTGCGATAATTGCATCCTCGCCTGTCCCCAGGTGGATATGACGATCAAGCATTACGTTGTCAACACCCGGATGGTCGAAGGGATGGCGCGGTTGCTGAAAAAACTGGACAGCGACGAAGAAGTGTTGTGGGCGCTCGCGGAATCCTGAGGCGGGGTGACGGATGGAAAACGAAAAATTGATTGACATCTTTATCATGGACAAGCGGTACCGCGTTCCCAACGCGCTGACCATCATGCGCGCGTTTGAATACTCCGGCTACAAGATGGTGCGCGGCGCCGGATGCCGCGGGGGATTTTGCGGTGCGTGTGCGACTGTGTACCGCATGACGGGGGACAATAAACTCTACGTCGCCCTCGCATGCCAGACCGTGGTCCAGGACGGGATGCGACTGGCTCAAATACCATCCTTCCCCGCGAACAAGATGCCGTACGATTTTGCATCGCTGGATGCCAATGGGGCGCACCTGCTCGAAATCTATCCCGAACTGGGGCTGTGTAAGGGCTGCAACACCTGCACCAAAGCCTGTCCACAGGAAATCCAGGTCATGGAATACGTGGCGGCCTGCCTGCGCGGCGACGTCGCGCGGGCGGCGGACTTGTCGTTTGACTGTATCGCCTGCGGCTTGTGCACCGCCCGCTGCCCCGGCGAGCTCGT
>JBLMXX010000135.1:0-3527 GCA_050257995.1 Acidobacteriota bacterium
TCCTTTTGCTCATCCCGCTGATCGTCTGGATGTTCAACAGCATCCACCGGCATTACGAGCATGTCAAGCAACAGCTCAATCTGCCGCCGGGAGACCAGACCCAATTCCTGCCCCGCCGCAAAGTGGTGGTCGTCCCGGTCGGGGATTTCAACCAGGCGTCCTTGCGCGCGCTCGCCTTTGCGCGGACCTTGTCCGAGCATCCGGTGGCCCTGCACGTCATCTTTGAGGACTCGAATATCGACGCGATCCGCAAGAAATGGGCGGAATGGGGCAACGGCACCGAGCTGGTGATGCTCGAGTCGCCCTACCGGTCATTCAACGAGCCGCTGTTGGTGTATATCGACGAACTGCACCGGCACAATCCCGACGCCTATATCACCGTCGTCCTGCCCGAGTTTATCCCGGCGCGCTGGTGGGAGCATGCCCTGCACAATCAGACCGCTCTGCGCCTCAAAGCCGCCTTGCTTTTCCGGCGAAACGTCGTAACCATCAACGTACCGTATCATCTGGAAGGGTGACCCGTATGAAATTCTCAAAAATCCTCGTGCCCGTGAAAGGACATGCCGTCGATGACCAGGTCATCCGGCTGGCCTGCATCACGGCACGGCAATTCAAGGCGAAAGTGTCCGTCCTCCACGTGATCGAGATGCGCCGCAGCCTGCCGCTGGAAGCCGAGAATGCTCCCGAGATCCAGCACGCGGAAGAGATTCTGGAGCACGTCAGCCAGGTGGCGCGGGAGGCGGGGTATCAGGTTCAGACCGAACTGCTCCAGGCGCGGGCGGTGGCTCCGGTCCTGTTGGAAGAAGCGGCGGACCGCGGGTCGGACTTGATCATCATGGGCGTGCCCTACCGCCCGCCGTTGGACGAGTTTTATATCGGGTCGACGGTACGTTATATCCTGAAGAACGCGGTCTGCCCGGTCTGGCTCTGCCGGGAACAGGCGACGCTCGCGGGCAAGGACGAAAAGAAAAAATAGGCCCGCGGACTTTTGACATTCATCGCGATCAGAATAGAATTGTCCTGACATCGTAGATGGACACGCGTGACAATCCATTCCGGGTTCGACCGGTCGACGACTATTCAGGACGGCTCATCTCTTTAGGGAGCGCGTGGTGAGCCGTTTTCCATTTCCAAATTTTTAATTTTCAAACCTCTTTACATTGGGTAAAATTCGTTGTATATTGTGATGGAGGAGAGTATGCGCATCATCATTCTCGGTTGCGGGCGCCTGGGCGCTCATCTGGCGCGGCGAATGGATCGCGAGGGACATTCGATCACCATCATCGATCGCAACGGCGAGTCTTTCGCGCGCCTCGGGAGTGATTTCCGCGGGACGATGGTGCTGGGCACCGGGATCGACCAGGATATTTTGCGCCGTGCGGGGATCGAACGGGCCGACGCGTTCATCGCGGTCACCAACGGCGACAACACCAACGCCATGGCCGCGGAGATCGCCAAGCTCGTATTCAAGGTGCCGCGCGTCGTCGCACGCTTGTATGATCCGGTGCGCGAAGATACCTATCACACGCTCGGGCTGATGGAGACCGTGTGCCCGACCCTGATCGGCGCGGACAAGATCCATGAGATTGTGACGGCGAATGGCGCCTCGAAAAAATGATCGAGCGCACGGCCGGAGGACAGGCGAGAGCAGAGGGCGGATCACCGGCGGCGCTCGAGTTTTTATGTTCGGGCGGCGGGAACATCAGGGGGATCGATGTATATTATCGTAGCAGGCGGCGGCAAAGTCGGATACTATCTTTCCAAGACGCTGCTCAACCAGGGACACGAAGTGCTCGTGATTGAAAAGGACAAGCGGAAATGTGAAGTGATCACCGCCGACCTGGGCAGTATTTGCCAGCGCGGCGACGCGACCGATTCGCTGTTGATGGAAGAGGCAGGGATGGCGCGCGCGGACCTGGCGATTGCGGTGACGGGCGATGACGAAGATAACTTGATGATCTGCCAGATGGCAAAGAAGAAATTCAATGTCGCGCGCACCATTGCCCGGATCAACAACCCCAAAAATGAGGCGATCTTTAAATTGCTGGGGATCGACCAGACCGTCTCGGTGACGGACCTGATCCTGGCGCAGATCGAAAAAGAGATCCCGGCGCATTCCCTCGTCCACCTGCTGACCCTGCGGGAGGCGGGGGCTACTTTTGTAGAAGCCAAAGTGCCCGAAGATTCACCCGCGATCGGCAAGCCGCTCCAAAATCTGAAAATCCCGGACGACTGCGTGATCCCGCTGGTGATTCGCAATGGAAAGGGGATTGTCCCCCACGGCGAGACGGTCCTGTTGGCGGGCGACGAAGTGGTCGCGGTCACCACGTTGGAACACGAGGATGTCTTGCAGCGCGTTTTCAGTGGCATGACGCTGCAGGCGCGGTAGGTTAGAGTTAGAGGAAACAAATAGCAGAGAATGGAGTTAGAGTAAGAGTGAGAGCGGGTGGTCAGAGCCAGCGTCATAGGAGGATGCCCAGGCGCGGATGAAACGACGCAATGGGGCGTCGGAAGGTCGCGTAGCAGCCGTACCGAGTGAACCAGTGGTTCGCGTAACCCAATCCCAGAACGGCAGGCCGCACGGCTTGCAATACACCCAAGAGAGGTCACTTATAGAAAATGGAATCGCTTACAACTGAATACACCGAAAAGGAGCCCCCGGGTAAGTCCGCAAGTCTTCACGGGGCAAACACCGCAACCGTACCAGTTCTCACCCCCACCGGTGAAGACTTGCGACCCCGCAGCCGCCTTTGGGCGGATGTCAGTCCAGAGCAGTGGAATGACTGGCACTGGCAAATGAAGAACCGGGTAACCACCCTGGAGCAGCTCCGGGAACTCATTCGCCTGACGCCTGATGAGGAGCAGGCGGTCCGGATGAAGCCGGAGCTCAAGATGGCGATTACGCCGCATTTTGCTTCCTTGATGGACCCGCATGACCCGAATTGTCCGATTCGGCGCCAGGTGGTCCCAACCATGGCGGAATTCGTATTGGACGACCCCGACCTGGAAGACCCGCTTGGCGAAGACGCCCACATGCCGGTGCCCGGGCTCGTGCATCGCTATCCGGACCGTGTCCTCGTGGATATTACCGATCAATGCGTGGCATATTGCCGTCACTGCACCAGACGTCGGATGGTCGGTACGGGCCTGATGCCGGCTCACAAGAGCCGCGTCGAAGCGATTGCCCAATATTTCGAGGCGCATCCGGAAGTCCGGGACGTTTTGATCTCGGGCGGCGATGGATTGTTCCTCTCGGATGAGATGCTGGACTATGTGCTCGCCCGGTTCCGCTCTGTGAAATCGGTCGAAATCATCCGGTTTGGAACGCGGATTCCGATCTTTTTGCCCCAGCGCATTACGGACACGATGCTGGCGACCATTCGCAAGTATCATCCCATCTGGATGAACATTCACATCAACCATCCGAAGGAACTGTCGCCGGAAGTGCGCGAGGCTGCCGCCAAGCTCGCCGACGCGGGCATCCCGCTGGGCGCGCAGACGGTGTTGATGGCGGGCATCAACGACTG
>JBLMXX010000136.1:0-7827 GCA_050257995.1 Acidobacteriota bacterium
TGAGCCCTACCCCTTCAATCGCTTTTTGTGCGGCGTCGAGCGATTCGGCGGGCACGCGCAGGGTGATCGTTCCCATCATTTGACCTTTTGGGGTCCGGGTCATGTTGGTTGCCGCAATATACCCTTTGAATTGGGAGACGATGGCAGAGATGTCGTTTGCTGCTTTTTCAGTGTCCTGCACCTCGACATTCAACTGCACGTTGTAGACGATCATCCGCTCAGCGCTTGCGGCGTTAGGGATGCTGTTCCCCGAGGCATCTACCGCCCCGCCTTTTTCTTGAGCGCTGCGTTGACCGGCCACGACGGTGGCAGCGGGAGCGGAGGTTGGCGGAAGTGCCATGGGAGGCGCACCCGGTGCGCTAAACCCTCCGAAGGGTGCCGTGGTTGGCGCCGGGATCGATGCAGAGGCACAGGAAATGATCGAAACGCCAATGATGACCAGGATAATTAGAGCGAAAAAGCGTTTCATCGTGATAGTCCTTTCTGCGAGCGGTCTGTCTATCCACTCATAAGACGTTACTACTGCAAAAAGGTTCCTTCCGCTACCACCCATAACTCAATCGCGTGATGAGGCGCGTCGGTAGACCCGCCTGTTCCATTTTCTCCTGGGTGGCGCCGATATCGTAACTGACGCGGCGGTGGGTGAGCGTCATCGTATCGGTATTAAGGATGGCATAGGCGGCGCGCGGGTCACCGTCTCGCGGCTGACCCACACTGCCCGGATTGATCATCATCCGTTCCGGACCAAACGCGAGCGCCACATTTTCGACGAGCGTCTCTGCCGTGGCTGTTATAGCCGCCATCTCGTAACGATAGACGACGGGCACGTGGGTATGCCCCATGAAGCAAATAGGACTTGCGAAATAATCAAAGTTGATGCGCGCGACGGCGGGAGTCAGAACATATTCCCAAATGGGGTAGCGCGGGCTGCCATGGACGAGGGTGAATTTGTCCGCTTGGAGCGGCACGCGTTCCGGCAATTGATGCAGCCAGTCGAGATTGCCGACTGTCAACTGATTCCGAGTCCACAAGGCGGCCCTGCGCGCGTCGGGGTTGAATTCCTCAAGGTCGAGCTTGTCCAGGACCGCCCAGTCGTGATTGCCTGCGAGGCAGAGAAGGTCGTACGAGCGCAGTCGTTCGATACACTCGTTGGGCTCGGGACCATATCCGACGACGTCTCCCAGACACCAGACGTGCTCAAAAGAGCCGGCATCTTTGATAACGGTGTTCAACGCAACCAGGTTTGCATGAATGTCGGAAATTAGCAGAATGCGCATGTCCCCTCGCCGCCAATTCTACCACAACTGCCTCCAAAGACAAAGATGGTCGAAACGCGTTCGGGAGACATATGACCGGGCGCGGCCCTGCTCTTGTCGCCCAAACTCATTCCGAGTATAATGGCACTGATCCAGAATCTGTCCACCCGGACAAGTGCGCCGCTCCGACAGGGCGCGCCGGAGTAGGAGTTTGCCGGTTTCGACCGATCGAGTGCTCGACATTATCAGTCACAGTGTGGCGCAAACCCAACGGTTGGGCGCCCGCCTGGGTGAACTGGCCCGCGCGGGGGATGTCTATTGTTTGGAAGGGGAACTGGGCACCGGCAAGACTAGTTTTGTACAAGGGCTGGGCAAGGGGCTCGGTGTGACAGAGCCGATTCACAGCCCTACTTTTATCCTGGCGAATGAGCACCGCAGTGGTCGATTGCCGTTGTTCCATGTCGACGTCTACCGCGTTCAGGGATCCGACGAAGCGGTGGGTTTTGGACTGGACGACTATTTAAGCGACGATGGCGTCTGCGTCGTCGAATGGGCAGAAAAAATCCGCCCGGTTCTTCCGTCCGAGCACCTTTGGCTTGCGTTTCGCCACTTGGGCGAGTCCAAGCGCGGACTGTTGATCGAGGCCAACGGGTCGCGCTACGAAGCATTGCTAAACGAGTTCAAGGAGAGCGTATTTGGCATTAAATCATCCCAAGGTTGGGATGCATCGGACCCGAATTCCGGTCACGGACACGGCGATATGAGAGGGACGTATCATGCTGCTGGCGATTGATACCGCAACGCGCACCGCGAGCATTGCTCTTTATACCGAGGAGGGCATCCAAGCGGAAGCCAGTTGGCGCTCGCGCGAGAATCACACCGTTGAGTTGATGGCGCAGATTGTGCGCATGCTTGAACTCGCGCGGGTGACCAAAGACGACTTGCGGGCGATTGGCGTTGCGCTAGGTCCCGGATCCTTTACCGGGTTGCGTGTGGGTATGAGTGTCGCCAAGGGCTTGGCGTTTGGGTGCAAGTCCCCATTGGTGGGCATCCCCACGCTCGATTCCATCGCTCTAGCCCATTCATATCAGTCCTTGCCCATCTGGGCTGTCATTGCAGCAGGGCGCGGGCGATACTCGTTGGCGCGCTATACGGCGCGGCGAGGCTGCATTCGCCGATTGGGGGACTATGCCCTGGTCAATGCCTCTGGGTTGGTAGATCTGGTGCAACAGGAGAATGGGGCAGACGAAAGGAAACGGCCACCGCGTGTTTTTTTCTCAGGTGAAATTGATCCCCCCCTCGCGCAACTCCTTGCGGACCGGCTGGGTGAGCGCGCCGTGATCGCTCTCCCGGCAATGAACATGCGACGCGCGGGTTTCCTGGCGGAATTGGCATGGCAGCGTTGGCAGCGCGGAGAAGTAGACGATACTTCTTCGCTGTCGCCCATGTACATGCCTCACGAATCTGTGGACGGAACGACGTCAATCACCCCCAAGTATTAGAATCCTTGGTCACCAAAACCTTATGATTGATTATGCCCCCTTGGCATTTCGGGTGGAACCAATGCGCTCGGACGACATAGGTCAAATAATGGAAATCGAACACGTCGCCTTTTCGGCTCCGTGGTCGGCGCGGGCGTACGATTACGAATTGCATTATAACGAAATGGCACATTACTATGTAGCACGCCCCCAGGGGACTGTGGCTCTGGCGCCCGAAAGAATGCCGCGGGAAAATATAGCCCGCTCGGAGCGACCCTCTCTGTTCCGGCGCTTATTCGGAAAGAATCACAAGAACTCTACTGTTCAGGTGTACGGACCGGCACCGGTTGTCGGGTACGGCGGCTTGTGGCTGATGGTCGACGAGGCACATATCAGCACTATTGCGTCTCATCCGGATTGGAGGAGGCGCGGCATTGGCGAATTGCTTTTGCTGGCAATGATCGACAGCGCGGCTGAAATCGGTGCGAATATTGTCACACTCGAAGTACGCGTAACCAATGTTCCGGCTCAGGTACTGTACACGAAATATGGGTTCGAGGTCGTCGGTAGGCGAAAAGGGTACTATAGCGACAATGGCGAGGATGCCTATATCATGACGACGCCGTCGATTACGACGGCCGATTTCGCCCGCCGCATGCAGGTGCTTCAAGCCTCTCTCTTCAAGCGTTTGGCGAGCTAAGCGCACTGCGACGCGGTCGGTCTGTACCACTTGTTTCAGGCCGTCGACTTGATTAAGGAGAAGGTAATGGTAAGCAAAGAATTGCTCGATATCTTGCGCTGTCCGGCGGACGTGCGCAATGGTCCTGATGCGGGGATGCTGGATTTGGTCAATGGCGCGTGGCTGGTTTGCCGCGACTGCGGTCGCAAATATCCCATCAAAAACGACATTCCCATCATGTTGATTGAAGAGGGCGACAAATACAAGAATACGCCCGTCGAAGGACTCGGGATGCCGGAATAGGAGCCGGCATCCCACGTGAGAATTCCGCGGAAATGTATCTTACGAAAGGGAAACACGATGAAACGCGTCTTTAGCTTGCTTGCGCTGTTGACGGCGCTTGCCGTGATGGTTTCGCCGGCGTCGGCGCAGGATGCCATCAAAGTCACTTCGAATACCTTTACAAATAATTTTCGGCGCAATCTCCTATTTCAGATAGAAGCGCAGAGCACTGCCAAGATCACGCAGATCGGTCTGGTAGTCCAGATTCAAGGCGTCGCGTCCAGCAATAGTGTGACTCCGGATTTTACACCCGATACCCAGGTCAAAGCCCGTTACGAGTGGAATCTCGTACAAAAATACCTGCCGCCGGGTGTCCAGGGTCAATACTGGTGGAACATCCAGGACAACGCGGGCAACAAGCTCCAGTCGCCGAAGCAGGATTTTCGCGTCGACGATCCATCGCAGAAATGGCAAAAGCTTTCCAATGACAAGCTAGCACTCTATTGGTACGCGGGGGGCGATAGTTTTGGCAAAGCGCTGTTCGATCGGGGCATACAGGCGATGGCATTTCTCCAGCAGGATACCGGCGTAACGGTAGACCAGCAGATCCAGATCTTTATCTATGGGAGTCGCAATGACTTTTTCAATGCGCTAGAGCCGGGCGCCAGTGAATGGACCGGCGGGCGCGCATTCCCCGAGTATAGCCTGGTGCTCATCAACGTCGAACCCTCGAACCTGGAATGGGGCAAGGGTGCAACAACGCACGAGCTAACCCACCAGGTCATCCACCAGCGCATTCGTAGTCCCCTTGGCGACCTGTCCATGCCGCACTGGATGGACGAGGGTCTGGCCGTCTATTACGAGGACCCGGGCAAAGTGGACGTCCAGTTCTCCATCCCGGTCCGGCGGGCAATTCAGAACGATACCTTGGCGCCCCTCCGCTCGCTGTCCGGCTCCTTCCCGGCAGATTCCTCGGCGGCGAACCTCGCGTATGGCGAGAGCTGGAGTGTGGTAGATTTCATCATCCGCCATTACGGCAAGCCCAAGCTCGCAGAATTGCTCCAGGGATTCAAGACAGGCGGATTTTACGACGACATTTTCAAGCAGGTTCTGGGGATCGATACGGATGGGCTGGAAGCCGCGTGGCGTGAGGACGTCGGCGCCAAGCCGCGTGCCGTCGCCACCCGTTCAAGCGCACAGCCCACTGCCTTTCCCACCTTCAGTCTCTCGACGGATTCCACGCCGGCCCCGACCGGGGCAGTCAGCGCGGCGACAGCAACACAGGCATCCGTGGCGGTGAATGCTACGCCGCGTCCGGCAGCCACCAGCGCAGGACCATCTAATCCCGCGCAGAACCCATCCTCGAATCCGCTCACGAATCTCTGCGGAGGAGTGTTTGGTCTAATCGCAGTCGGAATCTTTGGCGCCGCGGTGTTGTTCAAGCGCTGAGCAGATCTGAAATCCAAGACTCTACGAAAAGGCGATGCCCGTAACCTTAGTTATGGGCATCGTTTTTTCGTTCACAGGTGGGACCGCACGTGCGTTGAAAAGTGCTGCATAACGATTGTCTTTATGTATCGTTAAGACATTAGAGTGGTCGGTATATAGACCCAAGGAGGTATGGATGTCTAATCTTGAACCCGTCGACCGACGTGAACAAGTGACTGTGGTTGATCATCCGGCGGTAGAACAACGCGAGGTGGTCACCGAAGATCTAGCCGCTAGCAACAGGCAGGGCCTTTATCAGCTCTCGTCGTTGATCGGGCTCTTATTTGGAATCCTCGAGGGATTGATCGGGATTCGCATCCTGCTCAAACTGATCGCGGCTAATCCCGCCAATGAGTTTGCCCGCTTGATCTACGACATCACAGCGATATTTCTCGCCCCCTTTAGGGGCTTGACGGCAACGCCCTCAGCCGGCGGCGCGGTCCTGGAGATTTCCTCGATCATCGCGATGATTATATACGCTCTGGTCGCCTGGGCGATCATCCAACTAGTGTGGCTGTTTTTCTATCACCCGGCATCCCGCACCGTGACCCGGTACGAGAGTGGCCGCGAGCGTTTCACGCGATACTAGAGCATCACCAGGTATGGTGAAAACTGCGGCACTGAAAAAGAACCCGTCTCATGAGGACGGGTTCTTTATTACAGCCGTTTGACGATAGCTCGGTCCAGGTCGTTAACGACCGTGGTGTTCGGGAAGATCGCGCGTGCCTCGACGGATACTACCGCTCCGGAATAGCGGCGCGAGATATGGGTCAAATAAAGCGCCTTGACCTGCGCTTCTCGGGCGCAGGTAGCCGATTCGGTCGCTGTAATGTGCCCGAACTTGCGGGCAATCTCCATATCCTCGGCAATATAGGTGGCTTCCATTACTAGTGCATCAGCACCCTGGGCGGGTCCAATCACTTCGTCGATTCGGGCAATATCGCCGACGTAGACGAATTTGGTCCCGGGGACGGGTGGACCCAATACCTCTTCCGGAAGGACCACTCGCCCATTGGCCAGGGTGATGGATTCGCCCGCCACAAGGTGCTTGCGCTCGGGTCCCGCCGGAACGCCGAGTCGTTCCGCGACGTCGACGAGGAATGGACGCCGAGTTTTCTCCTGGAACACGTAACCGAAACAGCCGGTCCCTCGGTGCAGGACAGGGAACGCATCGATAGTCAGGTTCTTGGCTTCCACCAATCGTCCCGGCTTGACGTCAATATATTGTATGTCGATGTCGACTTCTTTACTGCGCAGTACGACCTTCATCAAGTCGCGCACCCGGTCGAGAGCCCACCGCCCTCCGTAAATCTCAATGCTTGAGATCGCTTCCCAGCGGCCGAAGGTCGATGCAATCCCGCCCAAGCCGAGAATGTGGTCGAGATGTCCATGCGTCAGAAAAACGCGATGAAGGTCTTTAAAGCCCAGTCCGCTCTGCAAGATTTGCCGCTGAGTGCCTTCGGCACAATCCAACAGAAAACGCTCTCCTTCGTGTATCAGCAAAGTCGAGGTCATGTTCCGCTCGACGCTGGGAGCCGAGGCCGAAGTGCCGAGAAAACATACTTCAAACATCCAACCCTACCAATTCCCAAACATCTTCCATTGCGCGCCGCCCTTTGACCTGGAGGCGTGCGATGCGATTGGCGTGAGCATAACCCTTTATTCGCGTGTGCGCCGCCGCGCTCAATATGATTTGCCCGCCCGCAGCGTTCTCCTGCAGCCGCTTGGCGAGATTCACCGCATCCCCAATCGCGGTATAGTTCATTTGCTGTTCCGTGCCCACGTTCCCCACCACGGCATCGCCGGTGTGAACGCCAACACCGTATTTCAGGCAAAGGGATTTGGGCAGTTGTTTGTGCAGTTGGGTAACAGCCGCCTGCATTTCCAGAGCGGCTTTGGCGGCCCGAAGCGTGTGATCTTTTTGTTCGAGCGGGGCGTTAAAGATTCCCATGACCGCGTCGCCCATGAACTTGTCCAGCGTGCCCTCATATTTAAGGATTGCATTGGCGGCGATGGCAAGATAGCGGTTGAGGAACTCTACCAGTACTTCCGGTGGGAGTGGTTCGGCAAAGTGAGTAAAGTCCCGAATGTCCGAGAAAACAATCGTGATCTCTTGCCTTTTTCCGCCGAGCTTCAACTGGTTGGGATTCGCCGGCAGGCGGTCGACGACGGCAGGCGCGACGTATCGCCTAAACATTTCCCGGGTGGCTTCCAGCCGTCTCTTTTCGGTGAGGTCGTCTACGACGATCGTCACTCCTTGATGTTCTCCGTCTGCACCCTTTAACGCCGAAACGCTGAAACTGAGATTGACCGGGCCGCGTGCCGGCAGTTCGGACTGGATTTCGGCAGCCACGTGACGCACCCCGGCGCGCTTGACCGACTCGACCAGGCGAGGCAGGGGGGTAGCGGCGAGGGGAGCGAGTATTTCGCGGTACGATTTTCCAAAGGACTGGCTTGCCGTGACGGCGAGAATGGATTCAGCGGCATGATTAAAGGCGGTGATGTGGTCTTGCAAATCGGTAGCGATCACGCCGGAGGCGATAGAGGCAAAAATGTCATCCTGGAAGGTCTTGAGCGCCGCGATCTCATGCATCTTCTGTCGCACACTTTCAAAGAGCTGGGCATTGTCTATGGCAATGGC
>JBLMXX010000137.1:0-6435 GCA_050257995.1 Acidobacteriota bacterium
GCCGAGGGTCCCAAGGACATCAAAGACAGTGTGACCCAGGCCAGCGCCGCCGCCGCGCGTGCCCAGATTGTTTTGAACTCTGAACACCTGAAGGTAGAAGCCATCACGGCTTTTGTGGACCGCGAAGTGTGTACGGGCTGTGGCTTGTGCGCCAAAGTATGTCCTTACGGCGCGATCCTGGCGGATAGCAAGACCAAAATGATTGCGCAGGTGTTGGAAGCCAAGTGCTCCGGCTGTGGCACCTGCTCCGCCGAGTGCCGTTTTGACGCGATCACGATGCGGCACTTTCCCGACGCCGCGCTCATCGCACAGATCGAGTCGGCGCTGGCGAGCGATCCCGAAAACAAGGTCGTCACCTTCGCCTGCAATTGGTGTTCTTACGCGGGGGCGGACTATGCAGGCGTGAGCCGCATGCAGTATCCTCCGAATGCGCGCCTCATCCGGACGATGTGCAGTGGGCGCGTGGACGAGGATTTTATATTGCGTGCGTTTCAACTCGGCGCGCCCGTCGTGTTGGTCTCTGGATGTCATTTTGCAGATTGCCATTACATCAATGCGAACCGGTGGACGCAAAAGCGTGTAGACCGCCTATGGGACCGTTTGGAGCGTAAAGGCATCCGTCCCGAGCGCTTACAACTGGAATGGATCAGTGCCGCGGAGGGCGCCAAGTTCGCGCTGGTGATGAAAGAGATGGAACGCATTCGACAGGCAGTTACACAAGAAGAGATTGAAGCCACGCGGCGGGTGTTGGCGGAGGGGTGAGTGGCGGATCGGGTGCGCAGGCTCAAGTGCAATGGGGGGACGACAAGATAGGGAGGGGGTATGACGACATATACGGCACGCGTGAGCCGGACGATTGAGGCGAGGCGAGAGATGGTGTTCGAGATGCTGACGCAGGCAAGCGGATTGCGAGAGTGGTTCTGCGTGTACGCTTATACGGAGCCGCGCAAAAGCGGGCGCTGGCAAATTCGTTGGCGAAGCGGCGTCCTTGCATACGGCACATATACCCGGTTCATCCCATCTCAAAAGGTTGCATTCACATGGAATGTCGTCGGCGAGCCGGGCGAAAACCAGGTTCAAATTGCCCTCAAGGAAGAGGATGGGGCAACCCGTGTGGTTCTGTCACACTCGGATATCCGTCGCGCCGCCAACATGAAATCCATTGAATTGGAATGGAGTGCCGCGCTGGATAATCTCAAATCGGTGCTCGAAACAGGCATTGACCAGCGCAGTGCTCATCTGCCGCGCATTGGGCTGGGTTTTGAATCCGCAGAGGGCAACCAGGGCGTTCGCGTGACGTTCGTCATGCCGGAGGGACCGGCGGCGCAGGTAGGTCTGGAAAAAGAGGATATCATGACATCCTTCTGCGGGCACCGGCTTTACACCGCCGAGGACTTTATGAACGTTTATATGACATGCCGGGCGGGACAGCACGTTCGCGTGGTGTATTTGCGCGGGCAAAAACGCCACACGGCGAATGTGGAACTGGGCGCGCGATTGCTCCCTCAAATCCCGGCGGACACGGCGACACTGATCGAACAAGTCGATTCGGCGCACAGGCAAGCTCTTAGCGGTCTGCGGGATTGTCTGCAAAATTTAAGCGATGAGGCAGCGGCGCAACCTCCCGTTGAGGGGGAATGGTCAGTCTTGCAGGTGCTCGGGCATCTGTGCGCGAGCGAGCGCGCATTCCAGTCGTGGGTCGCCGACACTGTGTTGGGGCGTGAAACCGGCTGGATAGAAGCGCGGCTTACTGAGCAATTGGCAGTGGTATCCGCCACTGCTCCCACTTTCAGTCTCCTCCTGGAACATCTCGAGCGGGACCTGCTTGAATCGCGCTCGATGGTCGCCGCAATGACGCGCGAACACCTTGCATACAAAATGCGTTACCGGCGTATTGCGCGGATGCTATTGGATTTTGCCGGGCACATCCAGATTCACACCCAACAAATTCAGTGGACGGTGCAGGCACTACGGGAAAAATGAGCCATGCCAGAACAAGTAACGTTCAAATGCCTTCGATGCGGTCACGAATTCCGTGGCATTCTCGACGCCGATGTCGAGCGGATGTGCCCCAAGTGCCGCAGCAACAGCATCCGGCGCGTGAAGGAGAAACCGGCGCCTGCGGTGGGCGGACCGAAAGTAAAGCTCTAGCGCGTTTGTCATTGCGAGCCCCACAGGGGCGAAACAGTCTCCAACGCAGAATTGGGGATTGCTTTACCCGCTTTGTAAGTTGTATAATCAAAGCGGTTTTTTCTTTAGAGAGGGTACGATGAACCAACAAGAACTGATCGGGGGCTTGGAAAAAGGGCGCCAGGAATTTCTGACAACCATAGAGGGCTTGACGGATGCGCAAATTACCGAGCCCGGCGTAGCAGGGGAGTGGTCGGTGAAGGATATCCTGGCTCATGTGAGCAGATGGGAAGCCGAGTTGATTGCCCTGTTATTCCAGGCACAGCAGGGACGCCAGCCGGTCACCGCGCAACTCAGCGCAGAGCCGGTGGACGAATTGAATGCCCGTTGGTATAGAGACGCGCGAGATCGCCCGCTCGACCGCGTGTTGAGCGATTTCCACGCCGTGCGACAACAGACGATCAAGCGCGTGCAGGCATTTTCCGACAAGGATCTAACGGACCTAAAGCGGTTTGCTTGGCTTGGCGGCAGACCCCTCGCCGAATGGATTTTGAGCGACAGCGCAGAGCACGAGGCGGAACACGCCGTCCGTATCCGGGAGTGGCGCGCCCAGCGCGGTCTCTAGTGCATCACACCAGCACTGCGCCGCACGCACGATGGTGCGACATCAGGTCGTGCGAAGCACGACGTCAAAGACGCACCATCGGGTGCAAGTGTCAGACGAGGTTATCGGGATTAAAAGTGCCAAACTGCATGGATTCAGGCGTTTCGCCAGAGGCAATTGCTTTTAGGGTCGTCTGATGATGCACTAGAATTTTGCGCCTGCCGGCGATTGTCCTATAATGACTCCTACTTCAAGACGCTTCGCGTCTGGGATATGGAGCGCAAGAATGGAAAAAACGGGCTATATATTGATGACCGTCGTGGTCGTTCTGGCCGTACTGGTGGGGATCATCGGCGGCGGCGTCATGGGGGGTATCGCCGGCTATTACGCGGGCAGCGTGTTTGCTCCAACCCCCATCCCGGTTCAGGTCATCTCTACCCCAGTTGTTCCCACTGTGCCCGCCGCGGTTCCCGCTACGACGAATCTGACGCTCAAAGAGAATTCCGCTATCATCGCCGCGGTCCGCCGAGTCAAGCCGGCTGTGGTCACCGTCATTAATCAAATGCAGACACGGCGTGGTTTTCCCGGTGGTAACATTTCACCCACGGCATCCGGGTCAGGCGTCGTTATCGATGATCAGGGATACGTTATCACGAATAACCACGTCGTCGCGGGCGCGCAGAGCTTGCAGGTCATCTATTCCGACGGTGCCAAGACCTCCGCCACCATTGTCGGTATTGACAGGGTAGTGGATATTGCTGTGCTTAAAGTGGAGGGCAAGGTTCCAGCGGTCGCAGAATTTGGGGATTCGAACTCACTGGAGCCGGGTCAGGTGGCTATCGCCATCGGTAGCCCACTGGGTGATTTTCGCGGGACGGTTACGGTTGGCGTGGTCAGTGCGCTGGATCGCACGGTGTCTCAGCAGGCCGGGCTGATTCAAACCGATGCGGCTATCAATAGTGGCAATTCCGGTGGTCCCTTGCTCAATAGTCTGGGGCAGGTGATCGGCATCAATACGCTAGTCGTGCGGAGCACCAATACCGGCAGTATCGCAGAATCCCTGGGGTTTGCAATCCCTTCCAACCTGGTCAAAGATATCTCGGCGCAGTTGATCAAGAACGGCAAAGTCGAACATCCCTATATCGGCATCAGTTCTCAACAGGTTGACCCGCAGATCGCGAGCGCATTGGATCTCGACAAATCTCAAGCGGGGATTGTAGTGACCCAAGTCTTGCCGCGCACGCCGGCTGCCGTCGCAGGGTTGCAGGAAGGCGATGTGATCACGATGCTCGATGGGCAGACCATCGACAATGACCATCGACTCGCCAGTCTATTGCTTGCGCGCCATGTGGGCGAAACGATCACGTTGACGCTTTTTCGGAACGGCAAGCAAATGCAAATCCGCCTAGTTTTGGGAGTCAATCCAGCCTCATGAACGCGAATGAAAAGCTGTAGCACCCTGCCTCTATGTCTTTTTCGCCAGCGACCGGATCTGCTCCAGGTCAAGTTCGCCCTGGGCGCCCCAACCTTTAGACCCCTCTGGGATTTCGGGGCGAAATTCCTCGTATAACGAATAGGCGCGCGCGGCCAGCTCCCGCGGCTTGAAAGCGCGCGCCAGTTCCTTCATTGCCGCTTCCACAGCCGGAAGTTCATCGCCGAATTTCTGTCGCAAGTAACGCTCGACGGTTTCTGGCTGTATGGCTTTTCCCTTGATGGCCGCGCGATACCCCTCTTCCGTCTCGAGCGTGGGGACGGCTCGGCCCAGGATTTGAATTTCAAATTCCTCGCCTTGCGGTCGTTTCTTTTTTCCTTCCGGCGTTGCCTCGCGCGGATGGTAGATCCCCAAGCGCTGTCCCTTGGACTGGGCGTTCAACCCTGCAACTCCCTTGCCGAGCGTAAGCGCGGCAGCGCGATTATACCCCAGGCGTTGGGCGACCACCGCCGCCCAGAGCGTCAGAACCGGTGCGCGATTGATTTTTATCTTATTCATAGCCATTTCATCTCTCTTCCCTTCGCGAAGATTATAGTGCATTGCCTCGTCATGCACAAGAGTGCTTAAAGGCAATCGCGGCTTTTTTGTAGCAAAAATAACGACAAAGTCACCGACATTTTTGCTACAAACCTATCAAGCGTATGGCGATTTCTTTTTCGTTCCAACGGGTATATGGTAGGAGCACAAGTCAGGCACGTAATCACTAGAAGGTAGGTGTTTTGATGCAAGGACTTTCAACGTATCCTCGGGTCGATCGTCGCTCTAACATCGTTACGTATCGCGGGGCAGAGCGCCGGGCAGACAAAACGGCAGACCGCGAGCGGGAACTAGTCCTGCAGGCAACCAAGCACAACCGGGTGGCATTCGCCCAGTTGTATGACCGGTACGGTACCAAGATCTTTAGATATATCTACTACAAGGTTGGAAGCCAGAGCGAAGCGGAAGACCTTACCGGTCAGGTGTTTTTAAAGGCGTGGGAAGCCATCGGGCGATACCAATGCACCGAGCGCCCGTTCGCCGCTTGGCTGTATCGAATTGCGCACAATTTGATCGTCGATTATTTTCGCACCAAGAGGGACACCTCTTCGCTCGATGAGCTTGCCGTCGTAGATCTGCCTGGGAGTGACCTCGACGATATCGTGGACCGGCATTTGACCGCCGACACGCTCCGGCATGCTTTACGGAACCTCACGCATGATCAACAGCAGGTCATCATCCTGCGATTCCTCGAAGGGTATAATACGACCGAGGTCGCGCAGATCTTGGGCAAACAGCCCGGCGCCGTCCGTACCTTGCAACACCGAGCATTGGCGGGATTGAATCGCCTTTTCCAGCACGGTGCTGAAAAGCTTTAACGCAAAGTACGATGGGTGAGTCAGTTCTACAAGAGCCCCCTCGTCATCCGGACGAGGGGGCTCTCGCTATTCTACAATCGCGCTTTACGCGTGGCGTTCGATCCAAGGTGTTTGTCGAGCCAGGCGGCGATCTGTTGCAGGCGATCCATCCGCAGGTCCATAGGTCCTCCGCGCGAAAGCCCATGCGAGGTCTCCGCTGGATAGCGAATGAAAACCACTTCCTGCTTGAGCCACTTGAGCGCGGTGAACCATTCTTCTGATTGTTGGATGGGACAGCGCAAATCTCCCTCGCTGTGAATGATCAGCATCGGCGTGTGGACCTGGTCCACGTACTTGATGGGGGAGGTGTCCCACCCCTTTTGCATGTCTTCGCCCCAGGGATTGCCGGGCCAGTAAGAATTCGGCGGCGGCGGCATATCGCTGGCGCCTGCCATGCTGATGAAATTGCTGACACAGCGATCCGTTACGGCGCAGGTGAACCGATCAGTATGGCCGACGACCCAGTTGGCCATATACCCGCCGTAACTGCCGCCTGCGATCGCGGTGCGCCGGCTGTCCACGTACGGCAGTTTCTCGGCATAGTCCGCCACCGCCATCACGTCTTCATAGTCAACATGGCCCCAATTCCGGTGGATGGACGCGGCAAATTCTTCCTCGCGTCCCATACTGCCGCGCGGATTGGAATACACCACCACATAGCCGCGCGCGGCGTGCAACTGCAGTTCGTGGAAAAACACGTTGCCGTACTGCGCGTGGGGCCCGCCGTGAACATACAAGAGCAGTGGATATTTCCTGCCTCGCTTAAAGCCCGGAGGGCGGATGACCCATCCCTGCACGCGCGTGCCATCCGGTTG
>JBLMXX010000138.1:0-9119 GCA_050257995.1 Acidobacteriota bacterium
GGAACATATAGGTTTTAGTCGGGTCCGGGTTAAAGGCGTAAAACCACCAGCCTCCCGAGACCGGGTCACCGCTCATCGAAACCGCCAGGCAGAGCCACATCGGTCCCGGATTCCAGTTCTCGATCGCGATATCGATCACGGCCCAGCGGTCGGCGAGGTAATTGTAAACCACGATTGGGTCGCCAATATGCTTCTTGGTATAACAGGCCGTGGTTTGCGCCGGCTGATACCACCAATCGTTCAGGGTGACAGCCGTGATCAGGTTCCCGCTCTTGTCATAAACGCCCAGCGCCATGTTGATGCCCTGGACAAAGTGATTGGGACCCACATCCCCGTTGGAGTCCGGCTGCAGGCGCGCTCCCCAAGTCTGATCATCGAGCCCGTCAAAGCTGCGGGTGGGGCCGGGCATGCTCAAAGGCGCCAGGAGGGACTGCCGCACAGGATCTCGAAACGGCGCAGTGGGTTGGCTTGGAGCACCCGACGGGGTGGATCTGAGTTGGCTCGGCAAGACCACAGGTTTAATTTTGGTCTTGGGCAGTTTCCTCAGGTCGCCTGTGAACGGGACCCCTTTGACCGGAGGAGGGATGAAGGGACCGGTTGCCACAGGTCCTTGGGCACTTGCGGATTTTGGACCGGTACCCACCAACATCAAGAATAATATGATTGCTAACGAGCATAGCCGTTTGAGTGGGGTGGGTGTCATTTTATTCCTTTGGGGGCTCGATGCGAACAGTCAGAACCATTTGCTCTGTTTCTTTACAGGTCAGTGGACTTGAGCAGAAAAAATCTGCACCGGCGGGTTCACGGACGCAAAGTATTTCATCGGTATGGTCAATAGCGAATGTTTCTCAAATCGTACGAGCAATGTATATCCTAGCGAACCATCTTCCAAGCGGGCATAAACCATAGGAGAAAGAAAGCGGCTATACTCCATAGTAGCATCACTCGTCCAATCAGGACTGACGATAAAAAAACGCGCTTCCCGACGCCCGATGACGTCAAGCGCCGCGTCGCCACTTGGGATTGGGTCCACCTCTACCCTATCCGGTAATGGGGGCAGTTGCTCAATAGCACCGGTAAAGGCAATCCGGTCGCCGGGACGTGCATTCTGTTCGAGCCAGGCAGCAGCCTGGTAGCGCGCGTCAAATAGCATCTGAAAGGTCAGGTCTGCGCTGCGCACACCCAACCACAGAAAACCGATGACCAGCAGTACCGCCGTCGCCATCCGTATCCATCCCCCGCGCTGCCAGCCGAGATAGAGCGCCTGCACAATGAGAAAGACCATAGCGAAGGCGGGGAAGAGAATCCAACGATACCAAATATGGCGAATTGGCAGAATCACGAGAAAAATATGCCCTGCCAGCATGAAGAGCAGCACGGAGTGCAATTTCGATGACAGTCGGGTAGCCAGTGCCCCTATGAGCGCGACGATAAAGAAGATTGGACCCAATGCTTCAACTGCGGCTTGAAGGATGTCCAGACCGAGATACGCGTACCCTTCCAAAGTTGCCGGACGCATCAAGTCCAGTTGCCGGACGTCAACATAGTTTTCGTAATCGGCTGTGAATTTCATATGTGCTATGAAACGCTGCGGGTTTATCAGCAATCCACTGGCAAGTACATACACCACTATGCCGGTAAGAATCAGCGTCCATAGCGGCGCCCAACTTCGCGGCTTGATCCGCAAATGAGCGACGATGACAAAGCCCAGCGCAGGCAGCCAGGCGCCATATGCTTGGTCCTTCGTGGCGACCGCTAATGCAGCGCAAATGCCCATCCACACCGCGCGGCGTCGGTCCAAGCCGAATCGCAAACTCTGAGCGAGCGGCAAGACGCCGAGAACCGTCCAAAATAGCACCGGTATATCAAGATTCCCGGTACGGGCATAGTACACCATAGGATGTATCAGCATGACGATGGATGCAGCAACGATGCCAAATCGTCTGCCCCAGACGGTACGCGCAATCAGGAAAGTCGTCGCGACGATTCCGCCAGCCATTAACCAGGTCACAGCCCGACCGATGAGCGCGAGAGTTGCAATTGCCCCCACCGGGTCGGTGAACCCAAACGGGTATGTGGCTGAGGGATTGCTCAGGCCTCCAGTCAATAACAAAAAGGACATATACGGCACATAAACGGCCGCGAGAACAAGATAGTGCCACAGCGGATAAGCAACCCACCAATCCGGCCTAGGCGTGCCGAATAGGTTGTGGATCTCAGCGAGCGTCGGAATGCCAGAAACGCTATCCACATCCCACCCGTGAATCGTCTCGGCGCTTGTTGCGTGCGGCAAGCCCCACCAAATGCCCGGGAAGTAAACGGCGAGCGCGACCAATCCGAGCACCAGTGCTACACGATCCACCCTCGCCAGGTTCAATCCATTGAAAGACTCTCTATTAATCAGATTGGCGCTTTGGAGTTTTTCCTTCATCCCCCTGCTATTTCTCGCTCCCCATCAATCCGTAGGCGGGATTATGTGCCTTCTACTTTGCGTGGCCCGTTCAACGCTGTAGCCGCCCTGCCGATCCACAGAATCGCGGATGGAAGATTCACCGCCGGTCAAATAGCCAGCGAGCTCACCCAGACACCAAAAGATGGAAAAGACGGCAATTAGTGGAAATGACCACAAAAGCCATTTGAGATTGCGCCCTGATCGAATCACCTTGAAAACAATTCTTGCGATCACCACCAACGGTATAGAGGGCATTGCCAGGATATAAACAAATCTTCGGGCAGAAGAAACTTGTTGGGTCCGCATATAGCCGAACACCCTGCCCCAGGCAAACCTTTCCGCCAAAATCTCGCGGAATGACAAATCTCCACGGTCCTCGCGTACGACGGCTTGCGGTCTCTGCCAGAGCACTACTCCTTTAGCCCCAAGCGCCCAATGGACCTGCACCTCGTTGTAGCGCTTGGACCAAATCTCCCGCACAGACTCGAGAGCGGACCGCTTGTACGAAACGTTCACATCGGTCAGATAATTCGAGGGACCCTCACGCAACGGGAGTTGGTAGCGCCCAAAATCCAAGAGATAAACTGCCCAGTTTAAGAGACCTTTGCCGGAATGCTCGACGGCACCGCCAATGACACCGTGGGGGTAAAGCTGGTGAGCCTGTAATAATTGCCGGCACCAGTCTGCATCAGGCACCCCATAGTCTTCCAGCAATGCAAGGACTTCGCCCTTGGCTTTTGACAGCCCAATCGTAGTGCGCAAGTCCAGGAGAGAATGCGGGGCGATCGATGCCCCCGGCTCGACGCCCCCGACATCCCCCATATTTACAAAGAGAACCTGGGGAAATTCGCGTTCGAGTTCTGCGATTCCATCAACCGTCGAGTCAAATGGGACAATGACCTCCAGCGGACAGTCCTGCACGTCGCGAGTGAGTCGCACAAGACAACGCCGGAGAAAGTAGCTTCCGCCCACAATCCTGATTATTATCGAGAGCAACAAACCATTCTCTTCAGGCATCCGATAGAATTCTAGTCCTCCACAACATGCTTCTCGAAAACGCGGCGGAACTCTTGCCAGCGTGCACGATCGAAGCAGCCTTCACGGTCAAGACAAGCGACGGCGCTATAAGCCATGAACAAAGCGTGATGGGTATTGTCGTGCGCAAAAAGACCCTGGCGACCGAACGTGATTAATCCCTCCACCTGACTGATCCAATCATCCAATTGGTCGAAATAGGTCTCATACCCTCTCTGGTAGATTGGATACGCCTGACGCAATCGTCGCGTCACGACCTGCCTTACCGGCGCTTGAACTGGAATCCCAGCCCTATCGAGGGATTGGCAGACCAAGCGACCCAAATCCTCGTCAGTCAAGCACCACTCGGGATCCCCGGGCATGCAGGGAAGTTCAGCGCACAATACCGTTAGGTTGCGGGGGCCTGCCTCGCCACTATAATTCTTGGGTTCCGACAAGCGAGTTATTGGAATATCCTGTTCCGGAAAATAGTGCGCGTCGTATTCGCTAAAGCGGTTCTGTTCTACCATCAGATAGATGAGGATCATCGCACGATAGCGGATGCTCTCCGCCGCACGCAAGCAATCCTTGGGAGGGGCAGGCTTGAGCGCGCGTGCCAGGATTGTAATCGGAATCGTCGACCAGACATGGTTTGCGCGGATCGACAGGTTCTGTTCGTTCTTTTCAAAATGGACGACGTGAGAGCCGGTCTCTTCCATTTCCACCTGATGCACACGCGCATCCATTAGAAAATTCGCGCCGTTGGCCGCCGCCGCGTCATAAAAAGCGCTAGAGATTTGACCGAAACCGCCCCGAGGATAAAAGAAACGTCCGCTACCCTTGGGCTTGAGACCCGGTACTGCCGATAGGATTTTCACCGCCATTTTGCCCGGCGAATTCGCCGAGACGCGGCGGCGCGCCTGGGTCGCCGACAATTCTCCGGGCTCCAGTCCCCAGACTTTGCGCGCATAGGGGAAATAGAAATCTCGACAAATGGTGCTGCCCAGCCCTGCTTCCAGGACCGTCGCAAAGGTGGCCTCGGACTGAGCCAGTGGCTGGCTCCGGAACGGCTTGCGCGCCATATCGATCGCGGTGCCGAGCGCAAAACCGGGCGGCAATTTGAGTGCCAGGTCAATGGGTTTCAACGGAAAGTGAATCCAACGACCACGCAGCCGGATACGGCCATGCCGCGGCCGGTCTAACAGATCGCCGCTGAGCAGGGTCTGGATATCTTTCAGCACCTCAGGGTCGCAGGCAGGGTGGAGGCGGTGGCTGCCATAATCGACAGGTATGCCGGCTAACTCGAAACTTCCGGCATTCCCGCCCACCCGCCCATTCGCTTCCAAAACGGTTACCTGGGCTAGCCCGCGCCGAGTTAATTGAAACGCGGCGCCCAGACCGGCAGGTCCTGCGCCGAGTATGACAACATGGGGTTGGGTCATTTATACGACAAAAGGTATGAAACGCTTTGTATTCTTGCGGTACTCCTCATAGCCATCCAGTGCCTTCGCCAGGAGAAGCTCTTCCGCCGATGTCTGCCTCAGGACGACAATCAGAGGCACCAGTACTCCAAGCACCAACCAGGAATTTAGCGCCAACTCAAGCCCGACTAAGAGCAGAAGGTCACCGGTATAGATTGGATGCCTGACATATTGATAGAGCCCGGTTTTGACCAACGCTTGCCCCTGCAAAAGTTGATAGTCTTCCAGGTTCGCCCAATTCTTGCCGAGTTGCAATCGACCTACAACCGCGACGGCGAGTCCAACCGCAAAGAGCACTACCCCCCACACGCGCAGTTCGGCAGGGCGGTCGGAGATCGGGAAGAGGTCGAGGAAAAGCGTTTGGATCACCAGTCCAATGAGAACCGCACTCTTCGCGTACTTTACGAGGCGCTTGAACACGCTTGACGATCTGGGCGGAGCAGACGGCGCCCTTCCGCCTATCTTCATCGCTTCCCATACAAATTTATGGAATACCAAGCCTGCAAAGAGGAACAATCTCAGGATTTCCACGCTATTTGCCTCTGGATTTCACTTCGGGTCTTTGATAGTCAGAGCGGGGTTTCCGGTACGCGGAGCGGGGTCGAACTCGAGACGAGACACTCCGTAGGACACGACGAGATGCTCGTTGTGCAAGGCAATTCGCCGAATCACGCCATCGGCAAGCATTCCAAAAAGCAGGACCTGCAATCCAACTAATAACAAGAGGATAGCAGACGTTGAAAGAACCGGCTTGTACAACAGGGACCAATCGAAGGTGCCGGTGCGCAGAGCAAAAGATGCAATGTCGTAGAGGACTTTGAGCACACCCATACTGCCAAACAATAAAGAGAGAGGCACGAATATCTTTAACGGTTGGAACAACATCGCCATTCGTACGACCAGAATCATAAAATCCATAAAGTTCCGGGGGGTGATTTTGGATTTGCCGACGCGCTGGTGGTAGTCAATCGGATGATAGATAACGCTATATTCGTCGGCCAAAAGGGCCAGCGTGCTAGTCGTCGTGAACGAAAAACGATTGGACAGGATAGGAAAATACTGCTTGATTGTCTCAGCCCGAAAAGCCCGCATTCCAGAATTCAAGTCGGGAATCCGCTGATCCGCGACTTGTTCTGCCAGCCAGTTAAGAAGCCATTTCGCAGGCCGGCGGATCAATGGGATATGTACTTTTTTGCCAATCCGCGCACCCACGACCATGTCTGCGGATGCCAATTGGGCCAGGAGGTTCGGAATTTCTTCGGGAGGATAAGTCCCATCGGCATCGGTAATCACGATGACGTTATACCGGGCCGCATTGATGCCGGTCTTTATGGAAGCGCCATACCCTCGATTCCTGGGATGCTGTAACACTCGGGCGTGAGCGACAAGTGCCTGCTCGGCAGTCCGGTCTTGCGAGCCATCGTCCACGACGATGATCTCATGTGGAATGGCAGCAGCCGACAAGACTCGTTCAATATCCTCAACCTCCGCCCTCACCCGCTCCGCTTCGTTATATGCGGGAATGACCACTGATATGGAAGGGGGAATGGACCCGTGCTCGATCCCCGTTTCATTGCCATTATGACCGGGCGCGACCCGTAACGAATCGCGGCTGGTCGCATCCTGGCTAGGACTGTCGAAAGGACGGTCAAGTGTCATTTCACTGTTCCTGTCTGCACTCGGAAGGGGTTCAATGGCTGGCAATACCGGAGGGGGGCGTATCCGACCGGCAGACAAAAATCGTCCCGTCGCCGACGGTTCCATAGAACTCTTTCACGACCCGGAAATCCCTCCCTAGGCTGGTCATGATATCAGGCGATGTGGATTTGAGGACTGTTGGGAAGGTATAGATGAGCCATGTCCTTTTTGCTCGCGAGCGAATGCCGTTGAGGTCCTCGACCAGAGTCACCTCCTGCCAGTCTTTCGCATACAATCTGGTATACGGGAAGGCAGCCAGCCCGGCAGTGACCACGACGTCTCCAGGCGCCATATTGGCTCGTACGAATTCAAGCGCTCCGACATAGTCCTGCTTTGGTCCATAAGCGAAAGGAACCGAGATCGCAGAAACAAGAATCAACGCGGCACAGAGCGCCGTACCCACCCAGGCCGACCTCGAAAGGGGCCACCTCAGCACGCGTATGCACCATTCCGCCCACTGCATAGCTCCGCGCATCACGATGAGCACGGCAAATCCCATCGCGAAGAGAAAGAATCGAGGCCAGAGATGATGTCCCATGGCGACGACCACGGCGGCGCCGACGACCGGACCAATCACCATCAACATGACGATCTCTGGCCGGGTGCGCGCATAATTCCACAATCCTGCCCCAAACACTGCCAGTGCTCCTGCGGCGACAATGCCACTATTGAAACTGATCTGCATCCCCTTGACAATTTCGAGTACCGTCCACAACGGATCCTTCCACTCGGCGACCACGCTCGCTTCCCGCCCTGCTCCGCCCAGAATTTGGGGCAGGACGAGAGCATAAAGCACCAGGGTGAAAAGACCCGCAAACACAAACCCCAGGAACAGACCACGGAAGGCGTTGAGGGAGACCTCGCGGCGGTGGGCGAACGTCCACGCGTAGATGACAAATTGTCCCAAGACTACGAAAAGCATCGTGATATGAGTGTACGTGCCCAGGGCCGCCGCCACGGCATAGGCGATCCAAAGTCTCGGCTGTGACTCACGTAACGCTCGTAGGAGCAACCAACTGGAGAGGATCGTCCAGAACAAAAGCCCCGAGTAACCGCGCGCATTCTGGCTAAACCAAACGTGAGTGTAAGAAAACGCAAGCAGCGCCGCAGAAAGCAGAGCTTCGCGTGGTCCAGCCACCTCTCGTCCGAGCAAGTACAACGCCCAAATACTGCCCACTCCGAAAATGACGGCGGGCAGCCGGAGCGCCCACACGCTTTCCCCAAATGTTAGGAAGGAAATATGTGCCAGCACACTGTAAAGAAAATGCTGATTTTCCGACTCGTAAGTCGTAATGATCGATCGCAGAGGCGCCTTGGCAAAAAGCACATCCGTCAATATTTCGTCCAGCCATAATCCCGCGTTGAGCTGGTACAGTCGCAACGCCGTGGCAACAATCAGGATAAAAGCCAGCGCTAACAAAATCCAATTGCGGCGCGGCTCCGCAACGGCCTTTGGGCTCGGAACACTTGGCGTCCACATGGGTAGACCGGCAATGAGGATGGCAACTCCCAGGATCGCCAGGGAGATCCTGAAAATAGTTGCACCCACCATCAATTGAGAAGAGACTCCAGTGGACGGCGCGCTCAAAAATTCTGCATACGCAGATGACGGGAGAATTGCGCCGGAAAGAAAGAGAAGAGAACCGAGGAGAAGACTCGGCTTGGAGACGTCTTTGAGATTCATTTAGATAGAGTCAGGGCGTTGAAAAGGCATTCCCCTTAGGGCAGGGTTTTGAATACCTGGATCAAATCCGGTCCGGAAGAATAAATCAATTGGACCCGGTGCTCTGCAGCAAGACTGGCTAGTGCGGAGAGGTTACCGGCCATCGTGGTCGTGTATTTAGGAACATAGTCTTTTTGCCATTCGATATTGGGGGCAACGAGAATATAGCCGATCTGATTTTTCACTATATAGTTCTCCAATTGGTCCGTCGAAAACACAATGAGTGGAAACCGAACCGTCTTGCGACCGCTGTAAAGGTAATCTACTTCAGGTGCCTCCGACATGATGATATCAGAGGAGGCAGAATTAGTTTTGAGCCAACGGGTACGCGCCTCCAGGTCTCCGGCGTGCAATCGCGAATTCTCGATCAGCAGGCTTTTGTAGGCAGAACCCGCGATCAAGAGTATGCCAAGCGTGGCGAAGACTAATTTCGCGGCCTCCCCGCTCCACTTTTCCCCGCCAACCGCCGAGGTGATCCAGTAAAGAATTGTCTCCAATCCCAGAAGGAATCCTACCTGGATTGCGGGCTGGATGGGATACAGGAGGCGCGGGTCGTTCCAAATCCATACCGACAGCGATCCAAAGTATAGGATCGTAAAGAGAAGGAACGAATTCCAGCCCTCTTGGGAGAGAAACCGCCAAAGGCCTAATACGATCACTCCGGCCACCATGTATCCCAACATGGCTGGAAGAAACGAAAGGCCGATGCTATCGGCAACCGCCTGCTCTTTATCCCCGCCGCCAATCGGGA
>JBLMXX010000139.1:0-7371 GCA_050257995.1 Acidobacteriota bacterium
CTTTGCGGGTTTCGGGTTTTGCTTCAGCCGATGCCGTTGCTGCCCCGAAAATGCAAACTGATTGAGCTATTGGCATCTCAGCATGTTATAATGGCAGAGGCGAGCACAACAGGCACAAGCCAACCTGCAACGGTCGTGTTTGGTCCAAGGTTTAGCCTTATCCTAGAGGAGTCAATTCCCATGGCATCCCACCTCACCCTCACAACCGCACGTCCGCTGATCCCCTTTCGCGCTGCCATCATCGTCACAGTCGCGATGGCCGTGGTCTACACGGCGCTGGACGTACTGCAGCCGCCCGAGCTAATGCAATCCCTGCTTGCCTTTATTCCGGGGGGGCTCAGCTTGCTCGCCCTCGGCGGCGCAGGACTGTCACGCACCGATCTCAACCTGCGCTTCGCCACCATCTCTCGGCCCGGGCTGGCGGTACTGGGCGCAACTACTCTCCTGCTACTTCCCATCCTCGCTCCAAACACCGGCTGGATCGGCTGGCAATGGATACCGGCTTTGGTCATTGCGCCCGCATCCGGAATTGCCCAAGAATTGTACTTTCGTGGCGCCCTGCTCCCGGGACTGGAGCACCTATTCACAGGGAAGAAAACACTCGCCCTGCTGGTCCACTCGGCGATCTTTATCGGCTTTCACTTGCGCACCTTCAGGTCCATTCCAATGTTGCCGATGGTATTCGCCGTCGCGGTCGTGTTGTTTCTGGCCGGATGCGGGTGGGGCTGGCAGGTGCAGAGGGACCGCACGGTGGTCTGGACCATGCTTCAACACAGCCTCTTTCTCGTGCTCATGTCGATGTTCGCGTGGGGCTAGGCGTCCGGGGATACAGAATAATCAAGGGCCGGGACTTCCGGAAATTTGCTCCGCACATCCGACGATGAAGGATGTCGGCTTGTGAATCTGCCGGTCTAGGTTCAATCTACTCGCGCAACGTGAGAGACGTCTTCGGCGAGTGGATTCGTAGAGGGGCGGTCTAGCTGGGCGCGGCACGAATCGAGCCGATAGTGGATAGAAATTGGAGTGTTATTTTCCAACAATGAAGGAGGCAAAGTTATGCCATACTTGAAGGGACCGGACTTTATCACATTGCATGTGCGAGACCTCGAGGCATCTCGCCGTTTCTATACCGAGGTGATCGGGTTCCCGATTTCACCGGAAATTCGGCCCAATGCAGTTGCATTTGCAACCAAGCCGATTGCGTTTGCTATCCGTAAATCGCAAGTGGACCTCGACGCAGTGCCGCAGCTCGGTCATGGCGTTATATTGTGGTTTCTTGCGGATGATGCCGAGGCTCTTCACAAGCACCTGGTAGAACACAGCGTCACAATCGTGCAGGGTCTAGCCGATAGTCCGTTTGGCAAGACGTTTACTTTTCGTGATCCGGACGGCTATCTGATCACGGTTCATGACGGCGGCTGAGGGTTGGCAGATCGGCAAGCGAAGGGCACGGTGAATTCCCGCGCGCGGCTTGCTTTGGGTGGCATCGTCGGTTTTCATCGGCGGGGCTGTTGCATGATCCCTTGACAATTTGACCAAAGTGACCTTCCATCAAGGTGGTAAGAGGTTGCCGCCAACTTAACACCGAAAGGAAGGTCACCATGGCGCAGTATACTCCGCTCGCCTTCGAAATCAACTTGAGCCACGAAGGTGTTGTGTTTGAGCTAGGCAGTTTGTTTGACGCCCTCTGTACTTTGCAGGATCAACGGGATGCGCGGGGCTTGCGGTATGCCCTCGTGACGGTGCTGGTGTTCACGCTCCTCGCCAAATTGGCGGGACACGATCACTTGCGCGGCATCGCCCAATGGGTGCGGCAACACGCGGTCCACCTTGCGACCTTCCTGGCCTTGGCGCACGTGCAAGCCCCGCATGCCACCACCTTCAGCCGGATTCTCGGTCAGGCGGTGAAGCCGGAGGAATTCCACCAGGTGGCCCGTGAGTTCTTTGCCCAGCAACCCGAGGCGGGCACCAGCGTCCAGATCACGCTGGACGGTAAAACCATGCGGGGCACCATCCCGGCGGGGCAGACCCGCGGGATCCACTTGCTGGCGGCCTTCCTGCCCGACGAGGGCTGGGTGTTGTTCCAGGTCGAAGTCGGGAGCAAAGAGAATGAGATTCCGGCGGCCGGGCGGGTCGTGCAATGCCTGGATTTACGAGGGAAAATCATTACCGGGGACGCCTTACTCGCCCAGCGGAAGTTGTCGCTCCAGATCCTGCAGGCGGGCGGCGACTATGTCTGGATCATCAAAGACAATCAACCCGAGACCCACCAAGACCTGGTGCGGCTCTTTGCCCCGGAGTCCGTGGTCAAAGGCTTCAGTCCCGCCTCCCACGATGATTTCCGGACGACACAGACGGTGAACAAGGGCCATGGGCGGATCGAACGACGGACGATCACCGTGAGCAGTGCCTTAAGCGGATACCTGAACTGGCCCGGGGTCGCGCAGGTCTTCCAGTTAGAGCGGCATTTTACCCGAGTGGTCGATGGCCACATCACGCACGAAGTGGTGTACGGGGTCACCAGTCTGACCGCCTCCGAGGCGAGCCCGCAACGCTTGTTAGCGCTCACGCGCCGGCATTGGCAGATCGAGAACGGATTGCACTATCGGCGGGATGACACGTTGAAAGAAGACCGCTGTACCCTGCGAACCGGGCATGCTGCGGAAATGATGGCGCTTCTCAACAATGTGGTCTTGGGGTTGTTATTGCGCCAGGGTGTGACCAACGTGCCCGATGCGCGACGGGACTACGCCGATGACCCGCAACAGGCGCTGAACTTGATTTTGAGGCGTCCCTAACGACAATGCAACAACCCTAATTTCATCGGCGGTACCCCTTGACTTTTCGGTCGGGTGGACTTAAGATTTATGCCGGAACGAGGTCGTTCAAATTTCTCAAGGAGGAACAATGGACATCACCAGTTTGATCATCTGGCTGGTCATTGGTGCGGTCGCCGGTTGGCTCGCCGGGCAGATCATGAAAGGGGGTGGGTTCGGCCTGGTCGGCGACATCGTCGTAGGCATCGTCGGTTCACTGATCGGCGGATTCCTGCTGGGCGGTTTCTTCGCTTCGCTTGGCATCATTGGCGCGATCATCACCGCCGTCATTGGAGCCGTTGTTCTCCTGTTCATCGTCAAGCTAGTCGTCAAAAGGTAGTGCCGGCGCAGATTTCCGTAAGCGCCGCCGCAGAACCCGCACACGCCGACCACGCTTCCGCATGCTCAGGGCAGGCTGGAAATCATCGGCGTAGTCACGCCGGTCGGTTGTTGTGATTATTGTAACTAGTTCTGCGTAACCGATTGGGGCAAAAAACAAGTCCAAACGGAGATGCAAAAGGGGCGAGCCGCCGGCTCGCCCCTTCCCTATGTTGCGCTTAATGCACGCGCTTTTCCTGCCCCTTCCAGAAGGGCTCGCGCAAGTCTGCCTTTAGGATCTTGCCCGTCCCCCCCTTCGGAAGCGTATCGCGAAACTCGACCGATTTGGGCACCTTAAATCCCGCGAGGTTCGCCTTGCAGAAATCCAGGATCTCTTGCTCCGTCGCGGTCTGCCCGGGCTTGAGGACGACGAGCGCCCTTGGCACCTCACCCCATTTTTCGTCCGGCGCCGCGACGACCGCCGCCTCGAACACCTTGGGGTTGGCGTAGAGACAGTTCTCGATCTCGACCGACGAGATGTTCTCGCCGCCGCTAATGATAATGTCCTTGCTGCGGTCCTTGATCAGCACGTAACCCTCTTCGTCGCGGACCGCCATATCGCCGGTGTGGAACCAGCCGTCCCGGATCGCGTTGCGGGTCGCGTCGGGCTCTTTGTAATAGCCGTCCATCACGACGTTCGAGTGGACGACGATCTCGCCGATCTGCGTACCGTCCGGCTTGACGTCGTTCCCGTTCGCGTCCACCACGCGGAGGTCCACCCCCACAAGCGCATAGCCGGTTTTCGCCTGCCGCTCTAACTTTTTCTCCGCCGAATCGCCGTGTAAGTGTGCCTTGGGCCACGCCAGCGTGAGCACGGGCGTCGTCTCGGTCAGCCCGTACCCGACGATGGCGCGACAGCCGAATTTCTCCTGAATGGCTTTGACCAGCGCGGGCGCGGAAGGCGCGCCGCCGAGCATGATGTTCTCGACCGAGGAGAGGTCGAATTTCGACAGGTCGGGGTGATTCAACATCATGTTGAACATCGTCGGGACGCCGAACATGCGCGTGGCTTTGTGCTTTTGGACCAGCGTCAGGCAGGCGACCGGATCGAACTTGCGCAGCATGACGTGCGTGCCGCCCATCATGGTGAGCGTCTGCGGCGTGCCCCAGCCGTTGACGTGAAAAAGCGGGACAATGTGCAGGATCACGTCGGAATCGAACAAGTGCATCGCGATGGCGGTGTTCAGGGCGTGCAGATACAGGGAGCGGTGCGTGATCGCCACTCCTTTGGGCTTGCCCGTCGTGCCGCTCGTGTAGAACAATTCGGCGATTTCATTCTCGTCCACAGTGGGCTTGACGTACTCGGAACTGGCAGGGGCGAGGAGCTGCTCGTACTCGTGCGTGGCGGGCTCGACGCAGGGACCTTCCATGACGACCAAGACTTTGGTCGCCGACAGGGCAGGCATCATCGCCTTGACCAGGGGGACGAAATCCTGGTGGAAAAAGAGGAATTTGCTGGCGGAGTGGTTGAGGATGTAGGCAATGTCCTGGGGCGTAAGGCGAATGTTGATCGGGTTCAGAATGCCGCCCGCCTCCACCACGCCGTAATACGCTTCAAGCAATTGGTGGGTGTTGTAGGTCAGGAAGGAGGCGCGGTCGCCTTTTTCCATCCCTAACGAGCGGAGCGCATTCGCCAATTTGTGAGTGCGCTCGCCAAATTCCTTGTACGTGAACTGCTTGTCACCGTCAATCACGCCAATCTTTTTGGCATACAACGCCTCCGCGCGATCACGAAATTCCAGTGGTGTCAGCGGGACAAACATCGGCAACCTCCTTTGGGATTGTGGATCCGGCCGGGCAGGTCAGCGTCGCCCGGCGTCAAACGGTGAGAACAAGAATATTGGCATCGATCATCGCGATATTATTGTAACATAGTGCGGGTACGCTGACAAGTGGGTTATTGACGCAAGGTGAGCAATCCCCGACATTGACTTGGCAACTCTACATAGGGGATTGCTTCGGGACAAAAACCGTCCCTCGCAATGACAGGACCGTGGTGGTGTTGAATGGTTGTCACATGCCTCTCAAGTGTATATAATGAGAATAGACGCCTTGCCAATGAGCCAATGGGTCAATGGGCCAATGAGCCAATGGGCACAGAAGAGGCGTTCAGATTCGGTCGAGGAGATGTTCATGACGCTCGCATTGATCGTACACGGAGGATCGGGAGATATTCCGGATAATGAAGTAGAGCCGCACCGGAGAGGCGCCGAGCTGGCAGCCCGCGCGGGCTGGCAGGTCCTGCTTCAAGGCGGCACCGCGCTGGACGCCGTGGAAGCGGCGATTGTGGTGATGGAGGACGACCCCGTCTTCGACGCCGGCACCGGCTCGGTCCTGAACCGCGATGGAGAAGTGGAGATGGACGCGAGTTTTATGGATGGACGCACGCTGGACGCGGGCGCCGTGGCAGGCGTCATGCGCGTGAAAAACCCCATCCGGCTCGCGCGGCGCGTCATGGAGAGCGAGGTAACCTTCCTGATCGCCCGCGGCGCGGAGCGGTTCGCCCAGGAGGTCGGGATTCCGCTCGTGGAAAACGCAGAACTGCGGACGTCCGCGTGCATCGCCCAATGGCAAGCGAACCTCGCCCACCCGCCTGCGCCAACACTGCCGCGCTACGTCTCGCCCCAGGGAACGGTGGGGTGTGTCGCGGTGGACCGCAATGGAAACGTGGCGGCGGGCACGTCGACCGGCGGGACGGATTTCAAGCGCGTGGGCCGGGTCGGCGATTCGCCTCTGATCGGCGCGGGTGTTTACGCCGACAATTTGCTCGGCGGCGCTTCCACCACCGGCTGGGGCGAATCCATTACGCGCGTGGTCCTGTCCAAATACGCGGTCGACAGCCTGGAAGGAGGACGTGACCCGAACGCGGCGGCGCGGTCAGCCATCGAGTACCTGGCAAGGCGCGTGAGCGGGACCGGCGGAATTATCCTGGCGGACGCCGTGGGTCGAGTCGGTTTCTCGTTCAACGGTCAAAGGATGGCGAGGGCATTCATGACAGAGGGGATGAAGGACATCGTTTCGGCTTGCTAGCGCAGCGTCGGACGAGCATGTTGAGAACCCGCGAAACAACCGCTCGAATTCTAGCGTTACATAGAATGCAGTTGCTTTTAGAGTGTCGGCCGACACTTGCACCGCACTGCGTGCGGCGCAGTGCTGGTGTGATGCGCTAAAGGCTAGTAGTTGTCATAATATAACCAAGAAAAAACCCGTTTTATTAGAGTAAATTAATAAGAATCTAAACTTTTCCTCAAAAGTATTGACTTGGCGGGTTTATTGTCATATAATGATGCTGTGAGACGGGGCAGTCCTGTCTCAATTTTGTTGTCTTTTTTACGATTTTGTGCTGCTCTGGGACTAGATATGGAGTGGTGTTGGTGAATATGGTTAAGAAAATCGTTGGAAAGCCAGGCAAGCTATCCAAAGTGGCGCGGTCCGGCACCGGTCACACCAACGGGCATACGTCAAAGACGCGCCCGCCGCGCGCGGCAGTGGATCCGGCGACGGGGCTAGCCCAGGCGGAAGAAGAGCCCACCGTCGTCGACGAGTTGATTAAAAAGGGTAAAGACCAGGGCTATCTCACGCAGGATGACGTCCTCTCGGTTTTTCCGGAAGCCGAATCCAACCTCGAACAGCTTGAAGAACTCTACATCGTCCTTTTTGACGAGGGAATCGCCGTCGTAGAAAACGAAAAGACCCCTGCCCCGGAAGAGGCGGAGGAGTCCGAATCGGCGCAAGCGGCTTCCAAGGAAGACTTTGATCTCAGCGCGATCGGCATCGACGACACCGTCAGCCTGTACCTGAAAGAGATCTCGCGGATTCCCCTCCTGACCGCCAGCCAGGAAGTCGAATACGCGCGGGGAATGGAGACCGGCAAGCGCGCGCGCTACCGCTTGAACAAGAACCACATTTCCAATGGCGAGCGGTCCCGGCTTGAATCCAAGATTCGCGAGGGCGAACTTTCGCGCCAGAAACTGATCAAGGCGAATTTCCGCCTCGTGGTTTCGATCGCCAAAAAGTATATCGGGCGCGGGGTCTCGTTCCTGGACTTGATCCAGGAAGGGAACATCGGGCTTATCCGCGCGGTCGAGAAATTCGACTATCACCGCGGCTATAAATTCAGCACGTATGCGACCTGGTGGATCCGCCAGGCGATCACGCGCGCCATCGCGGACCAGGG
>JBLMXX010000140.1:0-4111 GCA_050257995.1 Acidobacteriota bacterium
GAGACCATGACCTGGGACAATTTAGGCGCATATGTTCCGATCGCATGGACCTGAACCCCTTGCGAGATGGCGACCATGAGCGAGTCAGCCGACGTCCCAGCCACATCCAGTCCGCCGGAGACCATGCCGCGAAAGGCGCCGATGCCACCTTCAAAGCTTTTGAACTCGACGTCCAATCCAACCTCTTTAAAAAAGCCCATCTCCTGTGCGACAAAAGGAGCGATATGGACCATGTTCGGTGGAGTGACCGGCGAGCCATAGACAAGGTGGCGCACCGGCTTGGCCGTTCCGCCGGCAGCAGGCGCGTTGGTCGCGGCGGGGACGCCGGTCGCGATCGGCGCCGCCGTTGCTACGGGAGCGGGGGTCGCAGGTGGCGGAGGCACGGGAGTCGGCGCAGGCGCGCAGGCAAGCGCGACGAGGGCGACGAGGACGAACACAATTGAGAGCGCGATGCGAGACATGTTCCCTCCTTGGGAATTATAGCTGATGGTTCAGCCAGGGTGTAATGCGTTTCTCGACGACTTGGAGCAACCCGGTGAGTACGGTGCCCAGGAGCATGAGTGTTACAATAGGAACGAACAACTTGGCAGTTTGAAAACTGTTGGCGTAAAGGACAATGAGATATCCAATGCCGCTGATCGCCGTATACAGGTCCGCAATCACAACGCCGACAAGCCCGCGCCCGATGGCGAGGCGCACGCCGACCAGGATATATGGCAGTGCTGAAGGGATGATGACATCGGTCCACAGTCGCTGCTCGTTCGAACAAAACGAGCGCGCCACTTCGAGCAGGTTGGCTTCGACATTGCGGACGCCCTGATAGGTATTCAGGATCAGGGGAAAGATCGTAAAAAGAAAGACAATCACGGTTTTGGCTGTCATATCAAAACCAAACCAGAGAACCAGGAGCGGCACAATGGCAACGGTCGGCATCGCGTACAGTGCGTTGATGTACATCTCGAGAATCGTGTCCACAACGTGAAAGCGCGCCATCAAAACGCCTATGGGAATACCGATGACGACGGAAAGGGCAATTCCCTCGGCAAAGACAACCAGACTGCTTGACAGATACTTCCATAACTCGCCGCTCCCGATGACCTGAACCGCAGATTGCGCGATCGCGGTGGGAAATGTGAACAAGACAGGGTTGACGGAACGACCATAGACTTCCCAGATGGCGAGGACGACAATCAGAGAAGTGATCCTGAGCAAATTGTCACGGCGCGCCTGGTCCCCGCGGCGCCGGGCAGCTGCCGCCTGTGCCGCGCTTACCGCTGGGCTGGATGCCGTTTCAACCAAAGTTGTGCTACCCATTCCGCTTGACCCCCAACCTTAACAATCCCGCCGCCGTGTCTCCCAATATGGATACAAATGTTCATGCGTCATCAAGCCATCTCCCGGCGCAGTCGATGCCAAATATGGGCACGCAACTCTGTGAACAGCGGATGAGCCTTGATGCTTTCCAAGTCGCGAGAGGGGAATTCCACGTCCAGGACCTCCACCACACTGGCGGGCCGGGGCGACAGCACAACAACCCGGTCGCCCAGGGCAATGGCTTCATCGATGCTGTGCGTAATAAAGACCATGGTCTTTTTTTCGCGCGCGAGGATGGAGAGGAGCTGATCTTGCAATAATTCGCGGGTCTGCGCGTCGAGCGAAGCAAACGGCTCGTCCATGAGAAGAACCTGGGGACTTACCGCCAGTGCCCGCGCCAGACCGGCGCGCTGCTGCATCCCGCCGGACAATTGGTAGGGATATGATTTTTCAAAACTTTTCAAGCCCACCATCGCGATGTAATGATCAACCGCATCCTTGATCTCGGTTTTCGGGCGTCCCTGAAGGGACAAGCCGTACGCGATATTATCGTAGACCGATTTCCAAGGGAACAAGCCAAAGTGCTGAAAGACCATCGCGACATCGGCACGCGGCTTGACGACCCGCTGATCGTCGATCAATATCTGCCCCCCTGTCAAGGGAATCAGCCCATCAATGCAGCGCAGAAGAGTGGTTTTGCCACAGCCGCTGGGCCCGACGATACAGAGGACCTGGTTTTCCTGCACTTCGAGATTAAAGTCCTGAAAAACGACAACCGTCCCTTCCGAGTAGAGGCGGGTAGCGTTTTGGATAGAGATCTTGACAGAAGACATTTGGAGAGCCTGCCCTTTCAAGCCGCGAAACGGAAATAGAAAAGGCAGAAAGCAGCAGCCACCTCTGCCTTCTGCCCGGGAGCCTTCGGTTATTGATTAGGATGCTTATACCAAAAAGGGTGCCGGTTTGTCAATCCCCCCACCACAAAAATCCCATTTTTCTATTCTACCGTAACCGACTTGGCGAGGTTTCTCGGCTGGTCCACGTCGCAACCTCGCTCGATGGCGACGTAGTACGCCAGCAGTTGCAGTGGCACGGTTGCCACCATTGGAGTCAATTCCTCGGCCGCGTGCGGCAGATAGACCACTTCCCCGGCATGCGCCGCAATGCCCTTATCCCCTTCGGTCGCCAGCGCAATCACCGGTGCCTGGCGCGCGCGGACTTCTTGGATATTGCTGACCACTTTTTCGAGGATGGGGCTGTTCATTGCGATTGCAATGACCGGAATCTCCGGGTCGAGCATGGCGATCGGACCATGTTTCAATTCCCCCGCAGGGTATCCCTCTGCGTGCAGGTAACTCACCTCTTTAAGTTTCAGCGCCCCCTCCAGCGCAGTCGGATACCCAAAGCCGCGCCCGAAGAAGAAACAACTCTTGCGCGACGAGATTCGACCGGCCAACTGCTGCATCTGATGGTTGGTGCCCAATGCCGCCTCGACCATGTCGGGCAGGCGCGCAAACTGCTGCGCCAGCTCTTTGACGCGCGCGGCGTCGAGTGAGCCCTTGCGCCGTGCCCAATCCAGCGCGATGAGTTCCAGCAACAGCACTTGCGCGCTAAAAGTCTTGGATGCGACCACTCCGATCTCGGGACCGACCTGAAGATTTATCGTCGCCGTCGAACCGCGTGTGATCGAACTGCCAATCGTGTTTGTGAGCGCGAGCGTTTGTGCGCCCGCCGATTTCGCAAGCCGCAAGCAGGCAATCGTGTCCGCCGTCTCGCCCGATTGGGTGACGAGAAGCGCCAGCGTCCGGTCGTCCAACACGGGCGAAGAATAGCGGTATTCGGACGCAATCAGCGCCTCGGCGGGCACGTGCACCCACTCTTCGAGGACGCGCTTGCCGACCAGGCTCGCGTGGTAAGACGAGCCGCACGCGAGCAAAACGACGCGGTTCACGCGCTCCAGATCCAGCGCATCCAATTCTGGCAGGTTGACTCCTTGCTCGTCTACGCGCCCGCGCAGCGCATTCGCCAGCGCCGCGGGTTGTTCGTTGATCTCCTTCAAAAAGAAATGGGGATAGCCAGCCTTTTCGGCCGCCTGCACGTCCCAGTCCACAACCAAGGGGTCACGTTCTATCGGATCCCCGTCCAACGTGTAGAGGTGCACCCCCTCGGGCGTGAGCGCCGCGACCTCGCCATCTTCAATCAACAACATGCTCCGGGTGTGCGGCAATAGCGCGGGGATGTCGGACGCCACAAAGTTCTCGCCTTCTCCTAACCCAATAATTAGCGGCGAAAAGTGGCGCGCCGCCACCAGTAGATCCGGGTGTTCCAGATCGATGACGCCGATGCCAAAAGTGCCGCGCACGCGTTTCAACGTGCGCTGAACGGCCTGAACCAAATCGAGTGCGCCGGTTCTATCCACTGCCGGGCGAGAGGCGCGCTCCTCCTCGATCAGATGCGCGAGGACTTCGGTGTCGGTGTCGGTCGTAAATAAATGTCCCCGCGCACGTAGGTCATTCCGCAGTTCGGCATAATTCTCGATGATGCCGTTATGGACCACCGCCAGCCGACCGGTGCAATCCGTATGGGGATGGGCGTTTGTGTCATTCGGCGCGCCATGGGTCGCCCACCGCGTATGCCCGAGTCCCAGGTAACCCCTCGGCGCGGCGCCGTTCAGCGTGTCGACGAGTTTCTTTAATTTGCCTTCGCTCTTTCGAATTTCGATTTTGCCATTCGGCGCGAGAATGGCGATCCCCGCGGAATCATAGCCGCGATATTCCAGCCGGCGCAAGCCGTCCAGCAG
>JBLMXX010000141.1:0-8158 GCA_050257995.1 Acidobacteriota bacterium
GGTCGGCATGATCCCCGCTCACCTGTTTTTCCTCAAGTATTTTGAGGAACTGGAACTTGAGCTGAGGTTTGGGCAGGCCTATGTGGAATACAAACGCAAGGTACCGTTCCTCATTCCCAGGTTCGCTGTTGGAATACTGCAGCCGAGAGGATAAGATGCGATAACGAATCGTCCGAATCCGATTTGTCTCTTGACCGAGACTTGAAAGGAAAGAAGTGGAGATTACGCAACGATGCAGACTGGAAAAAGGGAATTTGCGCCTGAACCGCTTCTATTTAGAGAAAAAGGACGCGATCTCCGGACTGCTGGCTGGGTTTCCCGCGTAGGCGGCGCGGATCCCCGAGACCAATTCATCCCGGCTGCAGTTCTTGACCAGATATCCTATAGCGCCGCTTTGCGCCGCGGCGCGCACGGCCTTTTCATCGGTACGCATAGAGAGAACCAGAATTCGGGCGGGGTGCCCCAAGGCGGTTAACTGCTCGGTCGCCATGAATCCGCTCATCCTCGGCATTTCGAGATCCATCAGAATCACATCCGGCTGTAGCTGCTGGGCCAATTCCGTTGCCTCCTGCCCATCTCGCGCTTCGCCGATGATGTGGATGTCCTGGATACCCCTGAGGAGTGCGTTCAGGCCTTGTCGAAACAATTGGTGATCGTCTGCTACGAGTACCCGGATCATGCTTTGCCTTCCTAGTGCATCATCAGACGAGGTTATCGGGATCAAAAGTGCCAAATTGCTTGGATTCAAGCGTTTCGCTGGAGGCAATTGCTTTTAGGGTCGGCTGACACTTGCACCGCACGCAAGTGCAGGTGTGATGCACTAGGTTCAGCCTGGAACGCTATTTCGTCGCCCGACCGGCTGGAGGCGATGATCATCCTATATCACGCGCGTCTCACAGGAGCGTCACGGCGTCCCCTGGGAATGCTTCCTTTACGCGAGCGTGAAGGAGAACATCGCGCCCTGGCCCACTTTCGCCTCCGCCCACACGCGCCCTGCGTGCCGACGGACGATGCGGTCCACCACCGCGAGCCCCAAGCCATTCCCGGGAAAATCCTCGGCGTGGTGTAAACGTTGAAAGACGCGGAACAACCGGTCGGCGTCGGCCATATCAAAACCCGCGCCATTATCCTTGACAAAGTAGACCGTGTGGCCGTCTTGTGCCCTGGCGCCGATTTCAATCCTGGTCGTTTCCTGCAATCGGGTGAACTTGAGCGCATTGGAGAGCAGGTTGACCCACACCTGTTTCATCAAGCCGGGGTCTGCTTCCGCCGCAGGCAGGTCGCCGAGAGTGATTTCGACTTGGCGCCCACTCTGCTCGGCCTGCAACTCCTCCAACGCCTGACGGGCCAGTTCCCGCATGGCGACGGTTTGTTTATGCGGGACCCGTTGATCGATCCGGGCAAGGACCAGCAATGCATCTGCCAACCGATTGGCCTCTTGGGCATTCGCGCGGATGAGGTCTACCAGGTCACGATCCTCTGCCGAGAGCTGCTGCGTGGGGTTCCGGTACAGCAGGTCCCCCAATTGCTCTATCTGCGCGATCGGTACGTGCAGGTCATGAGACACGGAATACACCAGCGCTTCCAACTCATGGTGGGCGGCTTCTGACTCGGCCGAGCGGCGGGCCAAATCCTGGTTGAGGGCTCGAATCCGTTCTTCCGCCGCCTGGCGCTCCGTGATGTCCGTCATCGTCGTTCGAATCAAGAGCGCACCCGTCTTGGCATCTTTCCGGGCGAGGCTGACCAATTGCACGACCGGCAATGGGAGGGTCGTCACGTTCAAATGCAGTATGGCGGTGAGGGGTTCGGGCTGTTGGAAAGCCCGCCGCAGGTGGTCGCGCAAGGCGGGGATCTCGGCGGGCGCCACATACCGGCTGAAGGACTTGCCGATCACGCGCGTGCGCACGGCGCCGAGCAATGCGGCGCCGGTCAGGTTGATCTCTTGGATCACGCCGCGATCATCCAGGGTGAGGTATCCCACCGGCGCAAAATCATACAAGTCGGCATAGCGGTCGCGCGATTCTTCCAGCAACTGCTGCATCCGCCGCAAATCTTCATTTTGCGTCTCCAACTCGGCCTGGTGGACCTGGAGCTCTTGCAGCAGGCGCTCCCGTTCCGGGTCGACCGGCTCGGCGGAGGATCCGTGGAGCCCCTCACGCGCCTCGAGTCTCTGGATGGTCTGAATCAATTCCGCTTTGGTCATCTGGGAGTACGTAGGCATAGATTCTCTTGGCTTCTTTGAAATGTATCGTCCCAGGAAAGTCACTTTTCTGTCGGTTCGATGGCCAGGAGAATCGACGACCCCGCCTCGCTCGGCCGATCAATCCGGCGGGCATTGAGCACCAGATGTTTATGACCAATCTGCGGGAATTCGGCATCCACGTCATAGTCCTCCAGTCGCGAATTCTGGGGCACAATTTCTTCCAGCAACTGCCGCAGGCGCGGCAGGTCCCACTGGCGGTCGCCCAGCTCGTAGAAGAGCCGGTGCTCGGTCTGCTCCGGGGTGATTTGGAACATCTTGTAAAAGGCACGGTTGGCGGTCTGGACGCGCAGGTCTCCATTCAAGATGACGAGCGGTTCCCGCACGGTTTCGACGATCGCCTGTGCGTAATCCCGCGCCTCCTCCACTTGGGCCAAAAACCGCCTGCTTGAGTCGATGTCGACCAGGACCAGCACGACGCCGTCGATCCGTCGATCCACCGTCTGATAGGGGCGGAAGCGGAGCGAATACCAATGCCCGTCGCGGTCCTGGATCTCCTCGGTGCGGACCTCCAGCGTTTCCATCACTTGCCGCAACAGCATCTCCAACTGGGGAACGGCAATCCGGAGATTCAGATCATTCAGCGGTCGTCCGACATCGGCCGGGATCAACCCCAGCACGGTTTCTGCCGGCGGCGTAAACCGCCGGATCCGGAGATCCGGTCCGACGATTAGGATCGGAATATTCACACTCGTGAGGACGTTGACCAGATCGTTGTTGACGCTGCCCAGTTCCGCGTTGCGGTTTTGCAGTTCCTCGTTCAGCGTGGTCAGTTCCTCATTGGTGGCTTGCAGCTCTTCCTTGGCGGTTTCGAGTTCCTCGTTGGTGCTCTGCAGCTCCTCATTGCTCGACTGGATTTCTTCCAGCGCCCCGTGCAATTCTTGATTCGTATGCTCCTGCTGCTCGAGGGCAGTTTCCAGGTACACTTTGGTGGCCGCCAATTCTTCTTCGAGCCGCGCGGCCTGCTGATCCGGGGGGAGGTCGCCGGCCCGTCGGGTTCGGCGGGCCTTGACCTTTACTTTTTTCGTTTCGCCGACGAGTGCCGCGGGCTCAAATACCACCATGAAATACGCCTGGTTCGCGGCGCGAAACGGCTTGATGGGAATGACTTCCAGATTGACCCGTTTAAACCCGTCGTCGGTTTTGAAGCGGACGTCCGGCTTGCGAACCGGTTGCGCGGAATCGCGGGCCCGGTTGAGCACCGAGCGCAATTCCAAGAGCAAGCTGGGGCGCGCCAGTTTGAACAGATTCAGGCTGGCCGCGCCGGACGCCGGTTCGAGATACATCCCCGTGGCGCCGCGGAACTGTATAATCTCGCCACGGTCGTCGACGACCACGCTGGCGGGGGCATAGCGGGCCAAGGCGATTTGGTCGGCGGCCCGCTGGAGTTCAAAATCACTCTTGGCCGCCGGGGTGGGAGTGCGGGACATATTAGGTAGGCTCATCGGTTGTGGCATCGCAAAACCGGTTGTCAAGCGCGCCCCACTCGATTTCTTGACATACAGCTTGTGCGTCTTGTCCAGCAGGCTGAACAAGTCCGAGAATTCGCCGATCGTCTCGGAATTTCCAAGCATCAGGACCCCTCCGGGGTTCAGCGCAAAGTGAAACGTCGGGATGACGATCTTTTGCAGGACGGGCCCCATATAGATCAGGACGTTCCGGCAACTGATCAGGTCGATCTTGGAGAACGGCGGGTCCCGCGTCAGGTCTTGCCGGGAGAACGCACACAACTCCCGGACGGATTTGGACACCTGGTATCCTCCGGGGACCGGCACGAAAAAACGGCTCAGGCGCTCCGGCGAAACATCGGCGGCGATATTCTCCAGATACGTGCCGGCGCGCGCGCGCGCGATGGCGACCTCATTCAGATCGGTCGCAAAAACCTGGATGGCCCGCCCGGCTGCCTGTTCGCTCATGGATTCGAGCAGCGCGATCGCGAGGGAATAGGCCTCCTCGCCGGTCGAGCAGCCCGGCACCCAGATGCGGATCGGCATGTCCCGGGCGCGGTCGCGCAAAAGCTGCGGAAAGACATTGTGCTGGAGCGCGTCAAAGCTCGGCGGATCGCGAAAAAAACCGGTCACGTTGATGAGCAAATCCTGGCAGAGCTGGCTGATCTCGGACAAGTTCTCTTTGAGAAAGCGCATATAGACCGCGAGCGACTCGATCTTGTGCAGGGCCATCCGGCGCGCAATGCGCCGCCGGATGGTCGTCGGCTTGTAGTGCACAAAATCTATCCCGGTCTCCATCCGCAACGTGATCAGGATTTTGCTAAAGACGCTTTCGGATTCGGGAGACGCCGTGTCGATCGGCGTCTGGGGCTGTCGCACATACCCGTGCTGACCGAGGCGTGCCAATTCGCCGGCCATCTCCGTCGGCGGGAGCACGAAATCGGCCACTTCGGCGTTGATGGCGCTGGCCGGCATGCCATCATATTTAGCCGACTCCCGGGACTGGACAAGCGTCAGCCCGCCTTCGGCTTTGATCGCCTGGAGTCCCAAGGTCCCGTCGGACCCGGTGCCCGAGAGCAGGACGCCGACCGCTCGGTTCTTCTGATCGTCGGCGAGCGAACGAAAGAAATAGTCGATCGGGAGATGCCGTCCGACCGTGTCGGCGCGGGGAAGGAGGTTCAGTCTCCCATCGAGGATCGCCATGTTCTTGTCGGGCGGAATCACATAGACGTGGTTTGGTTCGACGGTCACGCCGTCTTCGACCAGGAGCACGGGCAGGGACGTGGATTTGGACAGAAGGGTCGGCAGCGCGCTGGCGTAGGTGGGTGCGAGGTGTTGCACAAAAACGAGGGCGAGGCCAAGATCGGGCGCGAGCGACTCGAGGAGCTGGCTGAACGCCTCTAGCCCACCAGCCGACGCGCCGACGCCGACAATGGGAAAAGAACTTCCGACCGGCGCACGAGTGGGCTGGGAATCAGACGGGGCCGGCGGCGCGGGCTTGCGCCGTCGCTTGGAGGACGCTTTCGGGTGACGTGGGTTAGATTTGGCCATAGGGCCACCTCGCTGAGTTTTATTCTACTCAATGTGAGGACGCGTCGGGACGCCTTTCGGTAACCTTCGTCATGCCGCCGCGCGGGTCGGGACCACCCAATCATCGATTCGACAAGGCGTGGACTAGGGCTCGGCGAGGATTGCACGCAGCGTGGCCAGATCGCGCTCCGCCCGGCGAATTTTTTCGCCCAGATACTTGCCCGTTCTCGCGTTTTGATCCCCGCGGGCTCGGGCGGCCAGAGTCTGCGCGATCTTGACATTCTCTTCGAGGGCCCGCATGGCCGCCCACAGCGCACTCTCCACTTCAGTCGATTGGGTTGCCATGAGGGTCTCAATGGAAAAGGCATGTCCGGTGTGGCAGCGAAAGCGCCGGAACGTACCCTCGTCCAATTCCCACAACGACCCGCCACACTCCGGGCACGTCAAACTCGATCGGCATCCCCATTGATCCATGGTTTCCATCGAACTCGCTCCACCCGCGGCGATTCGCGTTTCGGTCTCTAGCTGGGGCGAGACCGGTAAGGCGGCCTCCTGCGGCGCAGGCACCCGAGTCAATTGGGCGAGGAGAGTTCCCATCGACGCGGCCGGTACGATGTGATCGACGGCGACGTTCGCGATCGCGCTCTGCGGCATCTCGGGATAGGGCGCATCCGCCGGGTCCTGACAGACGGCGATCCCGCCGCGCTGCTTGATCGCCAAGAGGCCGGCCGTTCCGTCGTCGAGCGTGCCGGAGAGAACCACGCCGATCACACGCGACCCATGCGCCAGGGCGGCGGAGTGGAACAAGGGATCAATGGCCGGTCGCGCGAAATTCTCTTTCGGCCCGTGCGTCACATGCAAGCGGTCCGCGCTTACAAGCAGGTGGTGATCCGAGACCGCGGTATAGATCACACCTCTTTGAATCGGTTGACCCTCCTCGGCCGGTTGGCAAGGGAGCGCGGTCGTTCGGCTCAGGAGGCTCGGCAAGAGGTCCGCGGGCTGCCGCCCGCTATGGAGGACAATCAAGACCGCCGCGGGCAAATCCGCAGGCAGTCCGGGCAGCATCCGTTGCAGGGCTTCGAGACCGCCGGCGGACGCTCCGACGACAATGAGGTCGTGACCCGTGGTTTCCATAGGGCTCCTCGTGCTGAGCGATCAGCGTCACCATGGAGGAGGACCTCATGATCGCCGACCAAGCGTATTATAGCACATCCCCGACCGGTTGGCGAGTGGCTTTGGCGATGAGGTGGGGGCGGGCGTCAAAGTTTTGCATTCCCTGACCGTCATAAAACGGCAGCACAGTTGCTGCCGTTAGTTTTCTCACGACTTGAGAGTCGTGGAGCAAGTGCCCCCGAGAGGACTTGAACCCACATGAGACGACATAGCTGCAACAGACTAGCGGGATCTCGTCAGGTCGTCAAATCGCTGCAAGAAAGGTTCCTCCAAGCTTGTTTGGAACTCTTTCAGCCATCGCCGGATGTATTTCCTGTCTGCATTTGGATTCTTGAGCAAGATCCCGTTCACATCCTCCAAATCGCGGGGACGCCCGGCAATGACCTTGTGAATTATGAGATCTTCCACGGAAGCGTAGCGTACTAGCGTTTCACCCACCTTGACCCGTTGCACTCGGTCTAAGGCCTGCTGTTCATACGAGGACTGGGAGAAAATGAAATCAAGACGGGTCCCGCTTTGCGCGTCGAGACAAGGCAGTACCATCGTCTGATTCACAAAAGTCTCCGGGGCTTGAACGAGCACTTGCCAGCCTTGCTCTGCGGCCATTTCAAGAATAGCAGACCAACGTTCCGGTCCGACACCTAAGGTGATATCAATATCTTGGGTGAGACGCGGCTCGCCATACAGTAGAACGGCTTGACCGCCGATAATCATGTAAGGTATCGCGCGGGCGTCAAGAACCCGCGCGATCTGTACCAGTAGTTGTTGAAACATTGACCACCCTGGCAATCTTTAGCTTGACCTCCAAGCCGTCCAGCCCATAGTCCAAGCGCCACCGGCCGAGGGAACGGGCGTGGGAACACAACTCCTCGACGATTTGGAGATTCTTGAGGAAATTCGGCTCTCTTTGAGCAATGTATGCCGCTTCCCACTTTTCCCATGCTTTTCGATCTCGAATCAAGCTTGTACCTCCAAGTATATGCACGACCACTCTACTACATGATTATAGTATAAAGTCTAAAAAGCAGCAATAAAAGAAAGCGCAGGTCTCGAATTGGTCAGTTTCCCTCCCGTAAGTGCTAGCTTGTCGACAAGTGCAGAAACAAAAACACCCGGTGCTTAACCGAGTGTTCGTCGTTGGTGCCCCCGAGAGGACTTGAACCTCCACGTCCTTACGGACACAGGCCCTCAACCTGCCGCGTATGCCAATTCCGCCACGGGGGCTTTCAACCGCATTATAGGCGCAAATACTACGCCTGTCAAACTTTATTTCGTCTTTGCCTTCTCGTCCTTCACCGGGACGATTCCGTTCTCGATTTCCGCGCCCATCAAGAGCCGGAGGATGCCCGCCGCATTGCTTTTCCCGATCCGCTTGTGCAACTGCTCGGACGACATTGGGTTGTTCCCATTTGCCAGCAGGGCGCGGAAGATCGACGTCGTCAGCGGCGTCGCCGGCGATATAAAGCCCGGTTGGACGCCGCAGTGGTCCGCCACGCACTCCCAGAGGGCATCCACCCGCGTGACCTGCGCCGTCTGCGGGTTGATTCGGTCCACAATGCGTACCTCGGTGGGCGAAGGGTAGAGCGCGCGGCATTCGTCGCAAAGGGCGCTGTACATCTCCAGGCGCAGGTCGCGTCCGTTCTTTTCGAACCACTCGGGGTCGATGTGGAACAGGGTTTTGGTGTCAGGGCGTACTATCGGTGACATGGGAATTAGAGTAAAGGGTAAAGAGTAAAACGTGAAACGT
>JBLMXX010000142.1:0-7994 GCA_050257995.1 Acidobacteriota bacterium
TAATCTAGGATGACCTGCGGGTTTTCGACTGGACCGCGGTCCTGCGCAAAGAGCACATTGTTTTTCAGGTCGGGCTGATTTAGCCAGGAAAGATTGGCATAGTGGGTCCAGTAATCACCGCGAACAAAAACTAGGGCATCCTTCAAACCTCTTTGGGCAATTATATCAGCATCTTTCCGGTTAATGCCATCGAGCCCGGCCGCGTCTTTGAATTTTGGAGCGATTGAGAAAACGATTGTCCAAATGATCAAGCCGGGTAGAAGGGCTTTGGTCAGCCGGCATGTGAGTCTCGTCGAACTCAGCTTGATCAGTCCCCGTGCTGAGGCGATCCAGAGGAACGGCAGTGCTTCGAAATAATAGCGCGGTCCGAATATACCTGCGGCGCTTAGCCAGTAAGCCATTTGGGCGATGACCAACGTGATCGGTGGAATCAGTAACCCATACTCGCGCCGGTGGACGGGGCGACAGATAAAACACAGAGCAATCGGCAAACTTGATAGAGGCAATCCAACTATCGGCCACCCTTGCAGGTCATGACCAAGTGCATCCAAATCCCGTAGGGTGTTCAAGACGGCAGCGGTAAACGTGTGCCCTTCCGGCCCTCGTCCGACCTGCGGACCAAAACCGATTGAATCGTAGGGTAGCCACAAGGTGTATGTGTTCGTAAAAAATGAACCGGTAGCAGTGTAATTGTAGAGTGGCAGGATTGAACAGACCAGCGTGAAAACAACCAGAAAGCCCCCGTAACGATGTAAAGTCTGTCGCGGTTTCCGGATCACATCCATCAGCGCCAAGACCGCAAAGGGAAACCCGATTGCCAACGCGGTATAGGGGCGAGTAATTGCAGCTCCCCCCAATAAGGCGCCCGCGAGGAGTGCCATGGCAAGAGGGTGAGGCTCATATGACTGACGAGTGCGCGTGAATGCCCAGGCAAACCAAACCAGCATCGCCATGTTGAGCGGGTGTGCCAGCAGCGCGCCTGACAGGAGAACGAACATGGGTGAAACGGCTCCCAGTGCCGCGGCGAGGAGACCTGTCTCTTGGTCAAACAGCTCACGTCCCAGCAGATATACGCCGCCGAGTCCCGTTGAAGCCGCGATTGAATTGATTAACCAAGGGCTGTGAATCAAAATACCCAGTGCGAGGAAGACCGGATATCCGGGCGGATATTTTCCAAAGCGTTGTCCATTTAGATCGATCACAAACGGCACGAAGAAAGAGTTCTCATCCAGGGGTGTGGGTACAGTCACCCGACCCATCGCAAAGACTTGGGCCTGAAAGAAGTTGGCGTGCTCGTCTTCCAGATGCGGCATCGTCTCGAACACGCCCCATGCCACGCTCGTTGCCATTATGAAAGCAGCCAACATGAGGGCAAAAATTAAAGCGGTTGACCTTTGTATGACGAGTTTGCTCACAGCCATACCACTCGCAGACCCGCAAGATGCCGCGGGCAAAATACCGCCCAGATTTGCTTTCACCGTATCGGCACGTCGTTTGCCACTCATCTACTCCTGTGGACGCCCAAAACCGATGGCAAGGACATGGTCAAGGGGCATCGAACATCCTTCTTGCCACGCCGTGGTGAATTTCTCTTGCCCTAATTGATTCCGAGCGATGGCGATGTACGGCTCCACGAGAGCAAGAACGCCAGGTTCGATATGTGCGCCGATATTCTTGCAGAGTGCCTCTGCCGCGCCAAAGAGTTGCGCTGCCCGCACCAGTGGAATCGACCCGGAAGCGAGTAGGGATTCTTGAGACAAAGTGGTTTCAGTTCGCCACTTGGCAACGGCGAGCTGAGCTAAACTCTGTAACGCATAGGCAAGACCCCATTTATCGCCATAGTCCATAAACAAATTCAAACTGGTTTCCGCATACGTGCGTGCAAGTGAGTAATTGGCTTGGGCGATCGCAACGACCCCTAAACTGTACAGGGCATGGGCGGTCCCCCATTTGTCTTTCAGTTCTTGATAGAGTCTCAGGCCTTCCTCATTCAAGGCGCGCATCCTATCGTAGTTACCTTCCGAACAGGCAATGAGCCCCAAGTTGATCAGCGAATAGGCTACTCCGGCTTTATCCTCCAATGCCCGACTCATTCCAAGCGCGCGATTAAAACATTCGCGAGCCGGAGCATAGTCACCCTGGTTCCACAATATCTGGCCAAGATCGCTCAAGCCGGCCATCAAGCCCCATTGGTCCCCCACTTTTTGACAGCGCTCGATGCTCTCTTCATACAGTGAGCGCGCTGTCTCATAGTCGCCCTGGGATTGAGTGACGACGCCCAATTCGCGTAACGCGGTCCCGATACTATGATCATCCTCCATCTCTAATCGAACGGCTAAACTTTGTTCGAGCAGGGCGCGGGCAGGGACGTAATCTGCTTGATAGTATGCCATATTCCCAGCCGCCGCGAGGGCTTTGGCTCTAAGCGATGGCGGAACGGGTGCGCTTATCCGCGTCATAATTGACGCGAGCTGCTCTCGCCCCTCACCTAAATAACCGCGGGTGCTCCAAAACCGCCATAACGCGCTCGCCAATCGCAAACCCAATTCGCAGTCGTTTTCTCGCGACCACTCTATCGCGCGTCTCAGGTTCTCATGTTCCGTCTCTAACTGATCAAGCCAATTGGATTGCTCCGTCCCATGCCAGCGGCATTCAGCCTCTTCTGACAATCTGAGAAAGAAATCCAAATGGCGTTGTTGGACCAGAGCCATCTCTCCGGACCGGGTCAACTTTTCACGTGCATATTCCCGTATGCTCTCCAATAATCGATACCGGATCGCACTATTCATTGTTTCCGCTATAACCAGTGACTGGTCAACCAGATGTGTCAGCAGGTTGAGAATATCGGACACTGGAATCCCGTTATCAGCACAGACAGACTCTGCCGCCTCAAGTGACCAACCGCCGGCGAACACGGACAACCTTTGCAATAATCTGCGCTCGGCTTTGGAGAGCAGATCGTAGCTCCAATCGATCGTAGAACGTAAGGTTTGGTGTCGATGTAATGCGGTGCGACTGGCACTGGCCAACAAGTTAAATCGGTCGTCCAACCGCATGGCGATCTGATCGACGGATAGCGCTGTCAGCCGAGCCGCCGCAAGTTCGATCGCAAGCGGAATGCCGTCAAGACGACGACAAATACGTGTAACGGCTATGGCATAATCCTGGAAGCTCCAATTTGGCTTGATTTTTTTCGCGCGTTCGGCAAACAGGCGTACGGCATCATAGTGAATAAGCTGTTCGACCGGCAGCAAAATTTCTGCATCAGGCAGATCGAGCGACGGGACTCTCCATGCCGCTTCACCCATAATTCCAAGTGTTTCACGGCTTGTCGCAAGAATCTGTAGACTCGGACACGTGCTCAACAGCGTTTCTACCAACAGAGCGCAAGATGTAATCAAATGCTCACAATTGTCCAAGATGAGGAGCAAGCGCTTGCCACGCAGGTAGTTGATGAGCATTTCCTCGAAGGACTGACCCAGGGGTTCGCGCAGCCCTAAGGATTTCGCGACGGACTGCGGGACAAGCGTAGCGTCCGAAAGTGGCGCAAGATCGACCCACCAGACTCCATCTTCAAAAGACTCGACAATTTGGCCGGCGACCTCAATCGCGAGTCGCGTCTTGCCGCACCCACCGGCGCCGACCAGTGTGAGCAAGCGGTTTTGAATAAGCAATTGTTTGATTTCTGCAAGTTCTTTTGCGCGCCCGATAAAACTAGTCAATGGACTTGGCAAATTGGTGAACAACGCTTCGCGCGATTGGCTACCCCTGTTCTCTTGCTTGATGCGGTCGCGCAAAGCGATTGTATCTTCCGAAGGCTCGACACCCAGTTCGATTTCAAGTTTCTCTGCGCACTCATCATACTGTTTGAGCGCGCCGGTACGGTCACCCAAAGCCGCGAGGCAAAAAATGATGTGCTGATAGGCTTTCTCGTTCGCGGGATCGTTCTCCAGGATTCTTTGGGCCCATTCGATCGCGTGCAGGTATTGACTTTGCGAACGCGCATCCTGCGCCAATCGCAAAAGGGTAGCGACATATTGAGCGTGCAAACATTCACGCTCCAAGAGAACCCAATCGTCATAGAAATCCAAGAGCAGGTCACCCTCATACAAAGCGATAGCGGATTGGGGATCATTTGTAACGTCTTGTTCAAATTGGCAGGCGTCTACCCAGATGGAAGCGCTAGGGTTTAGCTGGATGGTGTCACGGTCAGTCAGCAGCAGATTGGCGCCGACAGTTTTGCGAAGCATGAAAAGCGCGGTGCGGAGGGAAGGACGTGCCAGTTCGTCCGGGACATCCCCCCAGAAGAATGCGGCGATCTTTTCGCGAGCGTGTGCTTCGCGATGCAGAGCAAGATAGGCGAGGAGCAACTCAACTTTGCGTGTGGGGAAATGGATCGTCCGTGCATCGAGTTCGATACGAAACGATCCCAAGAGGTGCAGGCGAATGGAAGACTGGGGAGCCACTAACTTGGAAGAAGCGCGAGTCATAAAATCCCCCTTCAATCCAAATGGTCCCTTTACGCTGTCCCAGATGTTATACAGGATGTTAAATTCTGTCAATCTGAGCCCTAGTTCACTAGAGTCCTAGTCGCCGATGCATCTACCGACATGGCTGCGACATCTCGGAGAATCCGATCGCTCACATGACCAATTACCAACGGCAGGAATCGCTCCTGCCGTTCTGTACTTTACCCTTACTCAGCACGCGGGCGACGAGCGCCTTCCTCTCCTTACTTGGCCGGTGCGAAGGTCACACCCAATTGCTGCAGCAGATTGAACGTATCAGGTCCCCCCCAGTGTTCAGCCATCTTTCCGTTTTCGATGCGCGCAAGCTCAATGACCGTGATCGTCACCGCTTTGCCGGTGGGTGGGATGCCCTGCAACACGCCTTGATGGGTGCCGCGAACGGTCAGTCGCCACGCGACCCGGTCACCTTCGGCAAAGATATCGTCAATCGTGACCTGCTTGTCAGGAAGGGCAGCGCCGAGTCCCGCCAGCCGCTGCTTATTTCCCTCGGCATTGAGCGGCGCGGCAGTCGTCGAGACATAACGCTTGTAATCCGGGGAAACAAATTCGCCGATCGAGTCGAGCTTCCCTCCGATCAACACTTGTTCAACGTACCGGCGTACCAGCGCCTTGTTTGCTTCGGTTACCGGTACCGGCGTTGGCGCAGGCGTGGGAGCGGGTGTTGGAGCGGGGGCGCACGCAGCGGCGACGATGGCAAGCGCCAGTACCGAAACGAGCACGATGTACTTGTTCATTTCTCCTCCTTCTTGGGATTTAGGTCGGGTGAACCACCGGATTTGTACGAATCGTCGTCACATTTTTCCGCATCAATTGCCTGGCACGGAGCGTTTGCCTCACCTCCTTCGTTCGCCGATGTCGGCGAGTCTATCCAGCCACCCACTTCATATAGCAACCTGTTGAGTTCGTCGAGTGTGCTGAATTCGAACTTTTGTCCCGCGACTGTCTCCAGCATGCCGCGAAAGACGGGCGGACCCCAGTGTTGGTATTCTGACTGAATCGAGAGGATATATTTAGCCTGATGCACGGTGTTCGAACCTTCATTTGACAAATCGTCATCTGCCTCCGCCTTGTTGACCCCAATCTAGCATAGAGCGCATGCCGGCACATCCAGAGAATATCGTATTCGCGTTACGTATCTTTGCGGGGCGGGATTACATAAACAATAAAAACCGCTGCTAATCGCAAGCAGCGGTTTAAAGTATGGGCAAGACCGGATTCAGGCGAGATGGTGATCCAGCGCGTAGCGGGTGGCGGCGCTGCGTGAGTTGACACCCAGTTTGCCGTAGATCGCGGTGAGATGAGTGCTTACGGTGCGGCGGCTGATGACGAGATTCTCGGCAATCCGTGCATCGCTGAAACCGGCGGCGAGGAGGCACAGCACTTGGCGTTCACGCGGGGTGAGCGCATTAGGGTCGTGGGTACAAGCCGGAGAAGGCGCGGGAGGCGGAGCAGCGGTCTCTTGTCCGGCTATGGCAAAGGCTTGCTCCATCGTCATCTTTTTGCCCTCTTCCCACGCCGCGTCGAACGTGGCTTGATCCAGCTGCTCACGTGCAAGCGCGAGATAGCGTGCGTACTCGGCTTTATCAGTATCGGTTATGGTTTGCAGAGGGCCCGCCTCCAGCAGGGTTTCGAACACTGCAAAGAGTGTGACCGCCGGTCGCGCCTTCTTCTCCACTGACATCACGGCCGCGGAATCCAATAAATTCATCGAGATGAGTTCCTTATCTCTTCCTTCCCGCGCCAGGGCGTGACTCTCGGCAAAGAGTGTTTTCGCCGACTCCAGGTTGCCGTCATGCAGGCGAACGAATGCAAGGTTGGACAGCGCTACTTTGGCCGTTAACGCGCTGCCAAGTTCGCGACAAATGTCGAGACTCTCCGAATAGTATCTTGCCGCCTTGTCGTATCTGTCATCGGCGCGCTCGACTTCGCCTAATATGATCAGCGCGCCGGCAGCGTTTGCCCGGTCTCTTAGCTCTCGGAAATAGAGCAAACCCTGTTCGATGTGCCGGAGTGCGCCTGCATAGTCATGCTCGCGGAGCAAAGCCTGGCCCAGCTTGACCAATGATTCGGCTATACCCCGCTTGTCGCCAATGGACCGGCATAGCTGTAGACTCTCTTCACGCAATTTGCGGCTGGTCTCATTTTCACTCTTGACATGCGGCAAGAGTGATTTGAACCTGAGTACATGTGCGATCAGCCATGGCTCGTCCAGTGATCGAGCAATCGCCAAGCTTTCATCCATCATTGAAACCGAGCGAGCTAGGTTGTCGCCAAAAGTGAGATCACTCAGATAACAGAGACCCAGTGCCAAAAGGCGGTTGCCGGATGCACCGTGCTCGCGCGCGATCATAACGAGTTCTTCAAAATACCGGCGACTCGCGCCCGTGTCCCCGAGATTCCAGGTGTAAGTGGTGATGCCGGCGACCAGCAGGGCGTTCGCGCGAATGAGATTCTTTGCCTTGGCTTCGGGTTGGGCCAATAATTCTTCTGCGTGCATGCGCCCTTCCCGACAGTGTCCGCAAATGACCCAGAACCACGCCAGTGCTTTAACCAATCGCGAACTTTTTTCCACGCCTCCTGCGTGGAGCGACCATTCCAACGCCGCGCGCAAGTTATCATGGTCGCCGTCGAGGCGCTCCTGCCATTCGACCTGGTCAGGACCATGTAGTTTGGGTTCGATCTCTTCGGCGAATTCCAAGAAATAGTCCAGATGCCGATTTCGAATCTCTTCGCCTTCGCCCGACTCAAGCAATTTGTCTCGCGCATATTGCCGGACCGTTTCCAGCAGCCGGTAGCGCGCCTCACCCCGCTCGAGCGTTTCTGCCACCACCAGCGATTTACTCACGAGTGAAGACAGCCCGTCCACGATCGGTTCGGGCGCGCGGCCAGCGGTCCCCTCCGCTGCTCCCTTCCGCTCCGCTACAGGGATCTCCCTGGCACCGCCCGCCACTATAGTCCCCGCAGCGGAGCGGAGTGGGAGGGCAGGTGTCGAGCTTCGGGGACGTTCCGCCGCGCAGACGTGCTCGGCGGCCTCCAGCGAGCAGCCGCCCGCGAACACGGACAGGCGGCGCAACAGAGTTTGCTCCTGTACCGGGAGCCAACCGTAACTCCAGTCCAGCGCCGCGCGCAGGGTGCGATGGTGGGAGGGGGTCCCGTGCTTCGCCGAGGTGAGTAAGGCAAACCGGTCGTCGAGCCGCGCCGCGATTTGCTCGACCGTCAGCGAATTCACGCGCGCACTGGCCAGTTCAATGGCGAGGGGAATCCCATCGAGGCGGCGGCAGATCTCTGCCACCGGGATGGCGTTGGCAGCGGTCAACGCAAAGACCGGCAGGACGTCACGGGCGCGTTCGACAAAAAGCCGGACCGAATCGAACGGCGCAATGTCCGTCGCCTGAGACGGGGGCGGCAGCGCGAGCGGAGCTACCGGGTAGAGCAGCTCGCCGATCACGGCGAGTGGCTCGCGGC
>JBLMXX010000143.1:0-3094 GCA_050257995.1 Acidobacteriota bacterium
CGAATGCAGCGCACTTTTCGGGACGCACCTCTGCCAACAAGCGCCCGTTCGACTCACTAAAGAGCGCGGACGTTGGGTCATCCGCGTCCAGCGCAATTTCGCAACCGGCGCGCCCGCCAATGCACATCTCGGCGAGGCCAACCGCCATACCGCCTTCGCAAAGGTCGTGGCATGCGCGCACGAGCCGCGCCTGGATCGCGCGGTGCAATGCGCGATACAACCCGGGAGCGGGGACCGGCATTTCAGGAACCGGACTGGCGAACAGGTCCTGCCCGGCGACCATTCGCCAATGGCTGCCCCCAAACTCCGGCCGCGTCTCGCCCAGTAGATAGATGGAGTTGCCCGCCTCTTTGAAATCCATGGTCACCGCGCGGCCTACATCCTGGATAATTCCCAACGCGGAGATGAGCAACGTCGGCGGAATCGCATGGCGGAGTCTGTCCGTGCCGCTGTACTCGTTATTCAGTGAATCCTTTCCGGAAATAAAGGGGGTGCGATAATGCAGCGCCGCGTCGTGGCAGCCGCGCGCGGCCTCCGCCAAACCACCCAGCGTCTCGGGACGCAGCGGATCACCCCAGCAAAAGTTGTCCAACAGCGCGATGTGATCAGGGTCGGCGCCGACTGCCACCGCGTTCCGAATCGCTTCGTCCACCGCGCTGACAGCCATGCGATATGGGTCCTGCTTGCCAAACTCGGGATTAAGGCCGCACGACAGCACGATGCCTCGCTCGCCCCCCGTGCCCGACGGTTTTATCACGCACGCGTCGGAAGGACCATCGTTCAGCGCGCCGGTCAGTGGTTTCACAACCGTGCCGCCCTGCACTTCGTGATCGTAGAGCCGGATCACGCCGGCTTTGGAGGCGATGTTGGGATGGGCAAGGAGATTGAGGAGGATCTTTGAAAAATCAATCGAGGAACGGGGGATTGGGGAGGTGGGTTCACGGGGCGGTTGGGGCAAATCGGCAGACAGAGAGCGTTGCGGCAAGCCGTCGAACAAGAGCCGGTTCGCCAGGTTAAGCACAATTTTTCTATCGTACCGGACGACGAGTTGACCCGTATCGGTGAACGCGCCGATATCGGTGAGTTCGACATCAAAAGTATCGCAAAGTGATCGCAACGGCAAAAGCGACTCGGCGGGCACGGCGAGGACCATGCGCTCTTGCGCTTCCGAGAGCCAAATCTCCCACGGCGCCAGCCCCGCGTACTTGAGCCGCACACTCGCCAGATCAACCTCCGCACCTGTGCGACTCGCCAACTCACCCACCGCCGAAGACAGTCCGCCTGCGCCGCAATCCGTAATGGCGTGGTAAAGACCTTGATCGCGAGCGCGGACGATGACTTCGATCACCCCTTTTTCCGTGATGGGCGCGCCGATCTGAACAGAGGCGCCGGAAACCTCGCCGGTCTGCGCATCCATCGCCATCGAAGAAAAAGTTGCACCCCGCAGCCCATCGCGTCCGGTGCGTCCGCCGAGAATGATCACGCGATCTCCCGCGCGCGGCTGCGAGACATGTGTGCCTTTGGGCGCGATCCCGACACAGCCGCAAAAGACGAGCGGATTTGCCGTATAGCCCGCATCGTACCAGATCGCACCACTCACCGTTGGGATGCCGATCTTGTTGCCATAGTCCTGCACGCCGGCAACGACGCCGGACCGGATTCGCCGCGGATGAAGCACCCCTTCCGGCAATTCCTGAAAGCCGATTCCCGGGTGCCCAAAGCAAAGCACATCCGTTGCGGCAATCGGCTTTGCCGAAACCCCCAGAACATCGCGGATCACGCCGCCCACACCGGTATTCGCGCCGCCGAACGGCTCTATCGCCGAAGGATGATTGTGCGTCTCGACCTTGAATGAAACCTCGAACTCGTCGTCAAAGTCAATGATGCCGGCATTGTCCACAAACGCCGAGCGCACCCAGGGCGCGGCAATCGTTTCCGTTGCCGCGCGAATATAGGTTTTGAGCAGACCGTCGATATTCCGGCTGCCGACCTCGACCTTTGCCTTGAACGTCTTGTGGCTGCAATGCTCGCTCCAGGTCTGCGCGATGGTCTCGAACTCGACGTCGGTTGGGTCGGTTGCCTCGCGGCGGAAATAATTCTGGATCGCCCGCATCTCGTTCAGGTCGAGCGCGGCGCGGCGTTCGCGGGAGAGAGCAAGCAATTGATCGTCGTCCAGCTCGCGGATGGGGAGGATTTCCACAGTCGTTGAGGAATACGAGTCCCCGCCCGATGGTTCTGCACATGGCGGAAAGACCGCGTCGATCGGGCCGAGCGCGTACCGGTGAATTACCGGATTGACGAGAAGGCGACGCGCAAGCATATGCATTTCCGACGGCGGCAGAGGACGTCCGCTGTGCACGGTGAACCGCTGTCCCGTTGCCGCCCGTGCCACGCTTGCGATTCCCAGTTCCTGCGCGCCGCGCACGATCTGCTCTGCCACGGTGTCCGTGACGCCCGGACGCAAAGCCGTTTCGATGACCTGAGTTTCCAAGCCGGACTTTTTTTCGCGCCAGCAAAAAGTCTGGGCGAGGGAATCGCAGAGTAGTTCGGTAACGAGGCGGTTCCGTTCTGCTTCGCTGAGGTTGCCCTCGATAAAGTATAAATCGTGGCAATCAATCCCGGTCAAGTCGGTGAATCCGAGAGCGTGCGCGTCGGCGAGCAAGCCGGCGGCGCGTGGATCGCGGGCAGAACGGGAACCGGCGATCAAGCAGTGAATTTCCACGATGGGTCTTTCCACAAACCGGAAAATAAAAACACCTATCGCTGATGCGCCGATGCATCAAGCAATAGGTGCTTGACGATCCAACTACGGTCGTGAATTGTCCTCACATCCACACGTCCCCGCTGGTCGAGGTGAGGACTGGATCTATACACTTGTCGCAATGTCATTTCCTCCTTATCGGCAGAGGAATACCTTTAGTCGTCTAGTCCACCGGAAGACACTCTCAGTATACCATAGAGTGCCAATAAAATAAAGTCCCCCTTTGAATCGAGACCGTTAAGCCCCTGGCGACCACACCCCCTTGCAGAATGGAATCGGCTATGGTAGAATTTTGGTGCTTGAATACAAGCTGATGGGGGAGGCGACTTGATG
>JBLMXX010000144.1:0-5751 GCA_050257995.1 Acidobacteriota bacterium
CAGGATGTCTCCATCCGTGCCCAACTCTTGAACCTGCTCAAGGATCTGCAAAAAGAACTGGGGATCAGTTTTCTCTTCATCGGGCATGACCTGGCCACTGTGAAATACATGTGTCACCGCATCGTTGTCATGTATCTAGGCAAGATCGTCGAGTCCGCGCCGGGCGAGAATCTGAACACCGCCTCGCTCCACCCGTACACGCGGGCGCTATATGCCGCGAGCCTGCCCGACCGCCCGCACGGACGGCAGGTGAAGAACTTGCTCAAGGGCGAAGTCCCCAGCCCGCTCAGTCCACCCAGCGGGTGCCGTTTTCACACCCGCTGCCCGAACCCACAGGAACAGTGTTCATCGGTGGTTCCCGTGCTCAAAGAAATCTCACCCGGGCACTCGGTTGCCTGCCTGCGGTACCAGTAGGACACGATGGGCAAACTCTTACTCGGCGTTCAAGACCTCCGCACGTATTTCATCCGCGGCAAATCCGTTGTCAAAGCGGTGGATGGGGTCAGCTTTCACGTCGACGAGAACGAGACGCTCGGACTCGTGGGCGAATCCGGCAGCGGCAAGACGCTCTCCAGTCTCTCAATCTTGCGCCTGGTGCCCAAACCGGGGAGCATTGTCGGCGGCAAGATCATGTTTGAAGGGCGTGACCTGCTCACCCTGAGCGACAAACAGATGCAGCAGCTCCGCGGCAGCAAGATGTCGATGATTTTGCAGGATCCAATGATGTCGCTCAATCCTGTGTTCAATATTGGTGACCAGATTGGAGAAGCGATCTCGACGCATCTACATCTCAAAGGCAAGGAGCGGCGGGAGCGCGTGGTCGATATGCTCAAGCAGGTGCGTATTCCAGCGCCGGAGACGCGCCTCGCGGCGTACCCGCATCAGATGAGCGGCGGTATGAAGCAGCGCGTCGTCGGCGCTATTTCGATTTCGTGCCACCCGCGGTTGCTGATTGCCGATGAACCGACCACGTCACTCGACGTGACAATTCAAGCCCAGTACCTGGAACTCCTCAAGGATATCCAACGCGAGTTCGGCATGTCGCTCATTTTCATCACGCATGATTTCGGCATCGTCGCCCACATGTGCGACCGCGTTGCCGTGATGTACGCCGGGCAGATTGTCGAAAGCGCGCCCGTCTCGGTCATCTTCGACAATCCCGCGCACCCCTATACGGCCGCGCTCATCCACGCGGTCCCCAAACTTGAAACGAAGGTGGAGCGACTGGTCTCAATTCCCGGGCAACCCCCGCGCCTGGGACATCTCCCTGCAGGGTGCCGCTTTACACCGCGCTGTGCCAGCGCGATGGACAAGTGTCGCGCCCAAGAGCCTCCGCTCGTTTCTCTCAGCCACGATCATTCATGCATGTGCTGGCTAAAGGTAGCCGCATGAACGAATCAATCCAACTCGCCAATTATGTTGCTCAGACTTGTTATGATGACATTACGACGGACGCGGTCACCGTAACTCGGTGGAGCATTCTCGATGCGATGGGAGTGATGTTGGCAGCGAGCACTCTCGGCGAGGGCTGTCGAGCATTCGTCGATCTGGCGCTGGCGGAGGGGGGAAGGCCATCCAGCACGATCGTCGGAGTCGGCGCCAAGACGTCCCCCACCATGGCGGCATTCGCGAACGGCGCGTTGGCTCATGCGCTCGATTTTGAAGATGCCCATGAAGCGGCGCTCGTCCATCCGAATGCGGCAACCATTCCGGCCGCATTGGCCGTTGCCGAATCCCTTGGGAATGTGAGTGGCAAGGAATTCATCACCGCGGTAGCGTTGGGGTGCGACCTCGTGTGCCGGCTCGGACTGGCACTCGACGAAGACCTGTTGAAATACGGCTGGTATATGCCGCCCATCCTTGGAGCGTTCGGGGCGACCGCGGCGGCAGGCAAACTCTTGCATCTCACCGCCGGGCAGATGCTCGACGCGTTTTCCCTCACGCTCTGCCAGGCAACGTGTAGCGGCGAGATCGCTCACAGTACGCACTCGGTCGTCCGTTCGATTCGAGACGCTTTTGCCGCCAAGGCCGGTGTTGTCTCTGCGCTGCTCGCGCAAAGAAGAGTCACCGGGTTCGATCAGCCGTTCGAAGGCAAGGCAGGGCTTTATTCCGTGTATGCGCGCGGCAATTACGATCCGGAGAAACTGACGAGCGACCTGTGCAAAACCTTTGAAGGCAGGAATGTGAGTTTCAAAGCATGGCCGAGCTGCCGGGGGACGCATCCCTACGTGGATGCCGGCCTGCAACTGCGTCATGCGTTCGGTTTGCGCGCGGCCGACATCCTCGCGGTCCGCGTCGTTGTCAGCCCGGTGAATGCCATGTTGTGTGAGCCGGCCGCGGTGAAGCAAAAACCGGCGACCGCGATCGATGCCAAATTCAGCATCCCGTTTGTCGTCGCGAGCGCCCTCCTTCACGGAGCGGTCACGTTGGACTCTTTCACACCCGCTGCCATGGCCGATGCTGCCGTACTCGACCTTGCATCAAGGGTTTCGCATCAGGTGGATAAGTATTTGTCCCGCGCCGAAGCAGCGAAGGGAGAGTTAAGAATCGAGACCACGCATGGCACCCTTACGCGCCCCGTGGATGTTGCTTACGGTCATCCGAGCCATCCCATCAGCGAGGCTGAGCTGCTCGAGAAATTTCAGAGTTGTGCCAGGTACGCCGCCAATCCTCTCTCGCCCGAGAGCGTGAACAAGTTGGCAGACCTGATTCTGAATCTGGAAACGGTCTCTGATATGCGCAATATAGCCGAATATCTCTAGGAAGAGACGAAATGCCAGATGAACTCGTATTGTATGCGGTCGGAGATATTGCGCCCGACCGCCCGGACTCCTCTACCATCTTTGAGCATGTGGCTCCCCTACTCAACGCGGGGGATATCGTCTTTGGCCAACTGGAAGCCGTGCTTTCCGAGCGCGGCACGCCGCTTCCGCAGGCGCGCCTCGCGTGTCGCGGCAAGCCGCGGGTGGCACGCGCGCTCAAGGACGCGGGGTTTGACGTTGTCTCTTTCGCGAGCAACCACTGCATGGATTTGGGGCGCGAGGCATTCTTTGATACGCTAGACGTCCTCAAACAGGAACAAGTCGGCGTGGTCGGCGTGGGAACCAAAATAGGGGAGGCGCGCCGGCCCGCCATCCTAGATCGCCGCGGAACGCGGGTCGCCTTCCTGGCTTACAACACCATTTTGCCCCAGAACTATTGGGCAGAGATCGACCGGCCGGGGTGTGCGCCCCTGCGGGCGTTTACCGTCTATGAGCAGATTGAGCACGACCAGCCCGGGACACCCTGCCGCATCCAGACCTTTCCTCACCGGGGCGACCTGGCTGCCATGGTAGACGACGTGCATCGCGCCAAAGCGCAGGCGGATGTCGTGATTGTCTCAATGCACTTTGGAATTCACTTTGTCCCTGCGGTCCTCGCCGATTACCAGCGCGACATGGCGCATGCCGCGATTGACGCGGGCGCAGATTTGATCCTCGGCACACATGCGCACATTCTCAAAGGGATTGAGGTGTACCGCGGCAAGGCGATCTTTTACAGCCTGTGCAATTTCGCGCTTGACCTGCGTGCCCCTCGAGAATTGTTGGAACGGCCGGGGCACCGGGAAATCAGCCGTCTCAATCCCGACTGGAAGCCGGATCCCGAGTATCCGAGTTATTTCATGCCCCCGGATTCGCGCAAAACCATCATCGTGAAATGCATCGTGGGCGGCGGTCGGGTCCAGACGGTCGGGTACTTGCCTACGATCATCAACCAGCAGTCCCAACCGCAAGTGCTTGCTCCGGCGGATCCACGCTTTGCCCAGGTGAATGCCTACATGGAAGGAATCACGGCCAGCCAAGGTCTGCGGACGTGCTTTGAGGTGCGCGGAGAACAAGTTATGGTACAAGAGGTATAAATTATGAATGCAACTCAGGACACAGGCCAGGATGGGAAAGGTGTGCTTGCCCTCGTGGTTCATTCCGAGTCCTCGCGGAAGAAGAGTGAGTCCCGCGTGAACCGGGATGACCCGGTTCCCCTTTACCACCAACTGTATCGCATTCTGCTTGAAAAGATCACTTTGGGTGTTTGGAAACCTGGTGATTTGATTCCGAGTGAGAAAGACTTGGGAGAGCAGTTCCACTTGAGCCGCATCACCATTCGCCAGACGTTGCACCAACTCGCCGCAGACGGTTACCTCTCGCGACAGCAAGGTCGCGGCACCTTTGTGTCCCAACCCAGGATTCAGCACGGCCCCGAAGGCGCGTTCGGCTTGACCGGCTACCTCCGCGCGCACGGCTACGCGGCAGGTTGGCGGCTGTTGAGCATGGAAAAGGTTATGCCTCCCGAAAAGGTCCAGTCAATTCTCAAGTTGGAAGACGACCAACCTGTCTTGATGATACGGCGTTTCCGTCTGGCCGATGAGGATGTCATTGGCCTTCACCGGGTCTACGTGCCCTTCCCGCTCGCCGAAGGCGTGAAACCGGAATACCTGAACCAAGGTGAATCGTCGCTGCATTACATGGAAGAATGCATGGGCCTCGCGCTGAGCCATTCGCACCGCTCGGTGAGTGCCATACCGGCTTCGGAACGCGAGGCCAACCTCTTGAGTGTCAGCGTCGGTTACCCGTTGCTCCAGATCGAGCGCACGACCATCGGCATGGACGATATGCCGGTCGAGTATCTCCGTGCCGTTTATCGAGGTGACCGCTTTGAGTATTATCTGCGCCTCGAGCATGCCGGTCGTGGTCAAAGACGACCCGCCACTCTGCTATGAGCTCAAACTGAGGAGGCCGCGTCCATGCTCGCCTACATCGCGCGCCGGTTGATGCAGACCGTCCTTGTCCTGATCTTTGTCAGCGTCATTGTCTTTTCGTTGATGCATCTGATTCCGGGCGACCCTGCCCTGGTGATCCTGGGTGACCAGGCGACTCCGGAGCAGATCGAGGCGCTGCATCGTGAGCTGCTGCTGGACCAGCCGCTCTGGATCCAGTACCTGAGCTGGGCGGGTGACGTTTTGCAGGGAAATTTGGGCAGGTCCGTTTCCTACAAACAAAGTGTTACCGACCTCCTGGCAACGCGCTTGCCGATTACGTTCCACATTGGCCTCATAGCGTTTATCCTGAGCACGGCGATCAGCATTCCCGCGGGCATCTTGAGTGCAATCCGGCGCGGCGGTTGGCTGGATTCGATCATTACGTTGCTCACAAACCTGGCGATGGCTGTGCCGGTGTTTTGGCTTGGAATTCTCGGGATTTATCTATTTGCGCTCAAACTCGGCTGGCTGCCCGTGCAAGGCTATACCTCACCCTCGGAAAACCTGGCGCTGAACACGCGGCAAATCATCATGCCCGCCCTGTGCCTCGCCATTGTGCCGCTGGCGTCCCTGGCCCGACAAACGCGGTCGAGCATGCTGGAAGTCATTCGGCAGGACTATATCCGGACGGCGCGCTCGAAAGGACTGACCGAGTGGGCAGTGATTACGGGACACGCGCTAAAGAACGCCATTATTCCGGTCATTACCCTCCTTGGCATGCAGCTCCGGAACCTGGTCGGCGGTGCAGTCCTGGTAGAGCAGGTGTTTAATATCCCCGGCATGGGACGGCTCATGGTGTCCGGGGTATTCAACAAGGATTTCGTCGTTGTGCAGGGGACGGTCATGGTGGTTGCCGTCGTCGTGGCCCTCTCGAATTTGCTCGTGGACATTTCCTATGGCTATTTCGATCCTCGCATCCGCTATGAATAGAGAGCCGGGTAGATGACCACGCTGTC
>JBLMXX010000145.1:0-14436 GCA_050257995.1 Acidobacteriota bacterium
CTGACCGACTGGAACTCACTGACCGGGAAATACGACTACGACCCCAGCGTGCTTTATCTCAAAGGCATCCCCAAGCCTTCCAAAGCGTGGGCTTGGTCGGCTCTGGGACCGTGATGAGAAAGTGAAATGACCACTGGACAAGTTTCCCCCCACGTTCGGCAGTTTATCCTCTTGGTCGACCGCATCACCATTGCCATCTCCCGGCACTGGCTCGTTCTCGCCAGTATGCTTCTGTTTGTGTTTATCACCCTGCCCTTGCTCGCGCCGGTGTTGATGGCAAACGGTTACACCGGTCCCGCACAGATCATCTATACGGCATACCGGTTCACGTGTCACGAACTGGCCTATCGAACTTTCTTTATCTCCGGCGCCCAGCCCGTTTATTCGCTCGAACAACTACGCGCCTCTCTCAATGTCCACGACGAAGACTTTTTCTTCTGGTCCAATTTTCCCGGGAATTCTCAATTGGGGTACAAGATGGCGTGGTGCGAACGCGATGCCGCGATTTACACTTCCATTTTTATCGGCGGTTTGATCTTTGGCTTGTTGCGGTCCCGCGTGCGCCGGTTGGATTGGCGGATTTACCTGCTCTTGGTTGTGCCGATGGCGGTCGACGGCTTTTGGCAGTTGTTTACCAGCCCAGTGGTCCTGCTCCCGTTCCTTCCGGCTCACGAAAGTGACTGGCTGCTCCGCACCATCACCGGCACCTTGTTCGGGCTGGCATCCGTATGGCTCATCTATCCGTATATAGAAGCGGCGATGCGGGACATTTACTCCCAGGCGCGCGGGCAGTTTCAAAGGGCGATGGAATACGAATCCGGGTTGAGCGTCCCGCCGGCTCGAAGGAATAGGCTATGATTCAAAATAGGCGCGCCACCCTCGCGGCGTGGCTGGCGCCCGCGTTATTGCTGGGGCTCGTCGCCGTTTTCATTGCGGCTCCCTGGTCCCTCAAAGGCAAACTGGACGCGGTCTGTTTCGGCATCTGACCGCAGCGTCCCAGCCACTCGTATTTTTTGGGTGGGACAATGCTTCCGGGTGAAGCGTTCTTGCGCCAAAATGTACCGGGATTTGCGATTCTGGACCCGGCAGTGCCGATGCAGCTTCCATTAGAAGCCCGCGATTTCGGAATCTACGTTGGGTTCTTGACTCTGTGGGGTTATATCTGGCTGTTGGGGCGTGGACGCGCCAAAGGCATGCCCAAGCCCTGGATGATGGTGACGCTCATCCTTTTCGTCGGCATCATGGGCGTGGATGGTCTGAATGCCTTCTTTTACGATTTGCAAGTCATTCCACACCTCTACACGCCGCGGCTGGAATTGCGCCTCGCCACCGGGCTATTATGCGGTTTTGCTTTCGCGGGGTTGCTGGTGCCGGTCGTGGATTTTTCACTCTGGCGCGAGAACGACATGCGCCCGATCCTCGATAACTGGAAGCATTTTGCCGGCGGCTTGGTGCTCCTGGCGGTGCTTTTTGCGCTAAATGCTTCAGAGATTGGCATCTTTTTCTGGCCCCTGGCGATTCTCACCAGCGCCAGCACCATTATCCTGATCGCCTTAATCAATCTCGTCTTCGTCATTTCGATTTTTGGAAAGAGCGCCAGCGCGATAAACTGGCGGGATGCCCTCAACCCCTTTGCGGCAGGTGTCCTCCTGTCGATCGTCGAACTGGGCGCCCTATCGCTCTTACGCTTTGCCGTCCTGGGCACCGCCGTGTTGCCATAGTGGTCAGTGGATAGTGGACTGTGGACACCGGGTAGAAGGAATTTCACTGACCACTGGCCACTGTCCACTGACCACTGTCTCCACCCGCTTTGACAACCTCCAGGTTGGGTGATATACTTTCGACCGTGTCCTGATGATGGGACCTGAATATTCGAAAAACTCGTATCGCGGGCAAGCGCAACGGAGAGTATCTCTGATGAGGGCGCAAGTCCGGTGGGGGATGGAACCATGGCACCTGCAACAATTCCCGACGTCAAACCTGACAAAGGGTTTTTGCCGCGCCAGACGAAGCTCTTGCTTGGCGCGTTCGTCATTTTAGCGGCAATCGGCGCGTATGTCTTTACGAGCACGAACGCCACACAACAGTATTTTCTCACCCTTGCGGAAATGAAGGCGAAGGGTGATCTCGCCTCCAAAGAGTCCGTGCGCGTGGGCGGGAACCTCGCGCCGAACTCGACGCACATTAACACCAAGGACGTGACCGCACAATTCACGATCACGGATGGGACGAACCTCCTCCCGGTTGTCTACAAAGGCGTGTTGCCCGACACGTTTGAAAAGAGCACCCAGGTCATTGCCGAGGGCAAAGTGGGCAGTGATGGTGTCTTCCACGCCTCGCTGGTGCTCGCCAAGTGCCCGTCCAAGTATGATCCATCGCAAATCGACTGGCACAGCAGCACGGATCAGGGAAATCTGAACTATAAACCGTAAATCAAAGGATGAAGGATGAAGGATAAAGGATGAAAAAATCAGGTCTTTATTCATCCTTCATAATTCCGCCTTCATCCTTCGTAATGGGGTTTCAATGGCAACCGTCGGTGCTATATCGATTTTCGTGGCTCTTGTGGTCGCGATCTATACGACATTCGCCGCGTGGATCGGCACGCGACGCCATATGCCGGAACTCATCAACAGCGCGCGTAACGGAATTCTCGCCTATGCCGGACTGACGACGTTCGCTATCGGCCTGATCGTCATCGCACTCTACGTCCACGATTTCTCCATCGCGCTGGTCGCCAACAGCACGAGCCGGGACCTCCAGACCATCTATACCATCACTGCACTCTGGTCCAATCAGGCCGGCAGTCTGCTCTTTTGGTCATGGATCCTGTCGCTTTACTCCGCCGTCGTCGTCCTGCGAAAATGGGAGCGTGACCGCGATCTAATGCCGTATGTGATCGCGACGCTGATGGCGCTTCAGACCTTTTTCGCGTTCATGCTGTCGTTCGTCACCAGCCCATTCGCGCGCTGGTGGGACGTCGGCGGCAGAACGGTCATGTCCCTTTTCGCGCCTCCCGGCGGAGTGGCATTTATACCTCCAGACGGCAATGGGCTCAACCCGCTCCTCCAGCATCCCGCCATGGCGATGCACCCGCCGATGTTATACCTCGGCTATGTCGGTTTTACGATCCCGTTCGCCTTTGGCATGGCGGCGCTGTTGAGCGGTCGCGTCGGCCCGAGCTGGCTGCGCACCACGCGCCGTTGGACGATTGCACCGTGGCTCTTCCTATCGATCGGTTTGCTTCTGGGCGGGCGCTGGGCGTACGACGTTCTGGGCTGGGGCGGCTATTGGGGGTGGGACCCGGTTGAAAATGCTGCCTTTATGCCCTGGTTGGCCGGCACGGCATTCCTCCACTCGGTCATGGTGCAAGAGCGCAAAGGAATGCTCAAGGTCTGGAACATGGGGCTGATCATTATCACTTTTTCCCTGGTCCTGTTCGGGACGTTCCTGACCCGCAGCGGCGTGATCACGTCCGTCCATTCGTTCACCGAATCCGACATCGGCGTGTGGTTTCTCAGTTTTATCGCATTGGTCACGCTTGCCGCGACCGCGCTCTTGTTCACGCGGCTCAAGTTGCTGCGGAGCGAGCGTGAAATCGATTCGCTCCTCTCACGCGAAGCTTTCTTTTTACTGAACAACTTGCTGTTCATCGGCGCTGCCTTTGCGATCCTGTGGGGGACGGTCTACCCGCTGTTCAGCGAAATGGTCTACAACCAGAAATTGACCGTCGGTCCGCCATACTTTAACCGGATTGCCGCGCCGCTGTTTGGGACCATTCTCCTGGTGATGGCGATTATCCCTCTGATCGGATGGAGCGGCGCCACCGGACCGAAACTGTTGCGCAAACTGGCACTGCCGTTTGCCCTTTCGCTGGTCTTTGCGGCGGTTACGTTTGTGGTTGGAGTACGTGACCTGGTTCCACTGGCGGGTTATTTCCTGGCTTTTATGGTCATCGTTTCGACCGCCAGCGAATTGGTACAGGGTGGTCTCGCCCGCGCGCATAACACGCACGAGTTTTTCCCGACGGCACTGCGCACGCTGGTCGAGCGCAACCGGCGGCGCTACGGCGGCTACCTCATCCATATCGCGGTCGCGATGATGGCGATTGGCATTATCGGCTCACAGGTCTATGCCACGGATGAGACACGCGCGCTCAAGCAGGGCGAGTCGATGGACGTGCGCGGTTATACCCTGACGTACGAACGCCTTTCACCGAACTTTCCAAGCGGCGAGGCGCTGATGACGTCCGCTTCTGTCGGCGTTTTTAAGGACGGTCAGCGGGTCGCCTCTCTCTCTCCCGCGCGAGGGTCGTACGAGCGGCAGGGCGAGACCGAGACTTTCCCGGCGATTTTGTCCACGCCGCAAGAGGATTTATACTTGATCATTGCCGGATGGGAAGACAATTTTGCCACCGTCACCTTCCGGGCGTACGTCAACCCGCTCGTCTTCTGGTTATGGTTCGGCGGCTTTTGCTTAATCGTTAGCACCTTGGTTGCCGCCTGGCCGGAGGAACGCGAAGAAGCACGCGCGCGTCTGCCGGAGACATCCAAGGCGACCGCCGGCGCGGTATAGCGGCGCCGTGGCGGCGCCCGTACCGCCGTCGCCCCTAGCAGAGTAGCAGAGGCATCTTTTGGAATTTATTGTTATTGCAATTCTCGTCATCCTGGTTATTGGCTTTATTGCTTATCCGCTGTTCACCGCACCCCATCCACAAGCGGCTTTCACGACGAACGCGCTGGACAGTTTGATTGCCCAGCGCGATTCCGCCTACGACGCGATCCGCGATCTGGATTTTGATTTCCAACTCGGCAAACTTTCCCAGTCGGATTACGAATCCTTGCGCGAAAAATACAAAGCCCGCGCCGCGCTCGCCCTCCAGGAAATCGACCAACTCGCCGGCAGCACGGGCGCCGCTGAGCGCATCGAGGAGGAGGTCGCGCACCTGCGGGCGCGGGGACCCAGGCCCGCCGGTCGTAGTGATACGAAAGGTGGCGACGCGATCGAACAAGAGGTGGCACGCCTGCGCCGGCGCCGTGCCAAACCCGCGAACGCGGATGCGCCGTCCGCCGGCGACGCTGCGGAGCAAGAGATCGCACGCCTGCGCGCGGCCCGCCGCCAAGATGTGTTGCACTGCCGCCAATGCGGTACGCCTTACCACGCGGGCGACCGTTTCTGCAGCAAGTGCGGGACAAAACTTTAGGCACGCACTCGCGGTACCCGCGAATAATTATATAAAGGACCCTGAACTTAAATGCCTTTTCCCAAAGTACTGGGCGCGCTGGCCGCGTCCATTCTCGTGGCACTTCTCTTCATGGCGCTGCCCCTGCCGCCCGCTCACGCTCAAACCCCCACGGGTGGCGCGGGCAAGATCGACGGACAACTGGTCGACGGCACCAAAGACGCCAATCTGGCGAACACCGCCGGGCTGACGATTACGCTTCACAGTGCCGCCGCCGGTGCGACCAGCACCATCTCGCAGACCGCCCAAGCCGACGCGAACGGCCGGTTTGCCTTTTCGAATCTCGAAACCATTTCGAGCACGCGCTACCTCCTGATCGCCAATTACCAGGGTGTCGACTATTACTCGGATATCCTCAACTTTGATCAGAATCAGACCACGCTTCCCGTTTCGATGACGGTCTACGAAACGACGACAGACCCGGCGGCGATCAAGATCACTCAAACTCACTTTGTTTTCGACGTGCAGACCCGTCAATTCAATGTCCTTCAAATTATCGCCGTGCAAAACAGTACGGACCGCGCCTACATCGGTCCCCCCGGCAGTGGAGTCGGACCGCACCGCACGACGATCGGCCTGCCGTTTTTGGCAGGAGCTCAGAATCTCCAGTTCGACAACCCGGCCGCGGATGACTCGACGCTGCGGGGAACTGAATCATTGTCATACACCCTGCCCATCGTGCCCGGCAGTGATCAGATCGTGTATACCTATCAGCTCCCGTTCACACCGCCGACGTATAATTTCAACTTGAAAGTGCCGTTCGATACGGACAAATTCCGCATCCTGCTGGCCGATGTGGGCGGCACGATCCAGAGCACACAGCTGACCGCGCCTGCACCCTTTCCGACCCAGAGCGGGCAGAAATTCATGCTCAGTTCCATGGATAACGTAAAAGCAGGCACCGTCGTCAGTGCCAGCTTTGTCAACCTGCCCGCCACGGTCGCAGACCAAACGCCTTCGACCGCCAATCCCGCGACCTCCCCGGCCGCGACCTCCACCAATAACAATATGCAGGTGGTGGGCGGAGTGGTGCTGGGCATCGCCGCCGTTGCCGCCCTCGGGCTGTTAGCGTACCCGATCCTCCGGAGACGCCGGGCGCAAGCGGCGCCGGCGAGCTCGGACGCGAACCTCCGGATGGAACTGCTCCAGGACATTGCGGACCTTGACGACGAATTCGAGGCGAAAAAGATCACCGAGGAAGAGTATCGCGCTAGACGCGCCGAACTCAAATCGGAATTGCTCGAACTCTCCAAGGACGAGGGCGAGTGAGTGACGCCCTTATTACGGTAGAAAAACTCGACAAGACTTTTAGCGCACGCTGGGCATTACGCGGCGTGAGTTTCCGCGTGGTGCCCGGCGAGATCGTCGCCCTCGTCGGACCCAACGGCGCCGGCAAGACGACCCTGCTGAGAATTCTCGCGACGCTCTCGCGCCCGGATTCCGGGGATATCTTGATCGGCAAGATACCCTTGGGACAACACGCCAACACAGCACGCGCCGCCATCGGCTTTGTCGGGCACCAGACGTTCATGTACGATGACCTGACGGCAGAGGAGAACCTGCGCTTTTTCGCGCGGCTGTACGACCTGCCGGACATCCCGGAGCGCGTGCGGAAGGTCGCCGCCCGCGTGGGAATTGAGCATCGCCTCGGCGACATCACACGCACGCTGTCGCGGGGACTGCAGCAGCGGCTCACGCTCGCAAGGATGTTGCTTCATGAGCCGGTCGTGCTCCTGCTGGATGAGCCCTACACCGGGCTAGACAAGACCGCCGCGGATCTGCTGGACGAGATCATGCTGGAAGCCAAAAAGGAAGGACGCGGGATCTTGTTTTCCACGCACGACCTGGAACGCGGTCTCGCGATCTGCGACCGCGCGCTTGTGATGAAAGCCGGACGCCTGGCCTACGACCTGCCGCACACCGAGTGGAAAGACCTCGCCGGATTCATGGAGATTTACGCACGCGTGCTGGCCGAGACTACGGCGCGCGGCTCCGGCGAAACCGTTCGTGGAAAACTGCCGGGCAACGGCGCATCAGGAGCATCGCGTTGAAATATCTGCGCCAAGTACTCGCCATCGTGCAAAAAGACATCGCCACCGAACTCCGCACGAAAGAGAACCTGAGCGCGATGATCGTCTTTTCACTCCTGGTCCTGGTGATTTTCAATTTTGCCTTTGAGCTTCAGGGCGTCGATATCACGGTGCTGGGCGCGGGGGTATTGTGGGTCGCGTTCACCTTCAGCGGCATTCTGGGGTTGGGCAGGTCCTTCGCGGCGGAAAAGGACAAGGGCAGTCTGGAAGGATTGCTCCTTTCGCCGGTGGATCGGGGAGCACTCTTTCTCGGCAAAGCCGCGAGCAATTTGATCTTTATCAGTATTATGGAAGCGGTCACCCTGCCGCTCTTCGCCCTGCTGAACAACGCCGCCATCCCGTGGTGGCCCATCATTCCCTACATCGTCCTGGGGACGATCGGCTTTGCCGCGATGGGAACCCTGCTCGGCGCGGTGGCTGCCAGCACCAAGATGCGCGAGGTCATGCTGCCCATCCTGCTGTTCCCGGTCTCGATCCCGCTGCTCATGGCGGCGGTCAAGTTGACGGGCGGCGCGCTCCAGGCGCGTGATTTCGCCGAGATCTCGAACTGGTTCAGCATATTGATCACGTATGATGTGGTTTTCGTCGTCGTCGCCTTCCTGGTCTTTGAGTACGTGGTCGAGGAATAGTCCATTGACGATGGGGCGATTGTTAATGGAGAGTTGAGGTCCATATGTCACGCAATTCTGAACGTTGGCTCGACGTGCTCGGGCTGGCAACCCTGGTGTTTATCATCGCCGGATTGTATATGGCGTTCTTGTATGCGCCGACCGAAATCAACATGGGTCTGGTGTACCGTATCTTTTACTTTCATCTCGGTTCGGTGGCGGCCGGCTTTTTCGGCATCCTGCTGGTCTTGGTCGCGGGCATTGCATATTTGAGGACACATTCGCGCGCGTGGGACCGCGTGGCAGAGTCGTCCGCGGAATTGGGCGTCCTCTTCTGCACCATCGCCCTCATCACCGGCTCGATTTGGGCGCGGCCCATCTGGGGCGTCTGGTGGACCTGGGACCCTCGCCTCACCTCGTTCCTGATCCTCTGGCTCATTTACATTGCGTACCTGATGCTCCGCGCGTCCGCCCGTGACGATCCACGAGTCGCGCGCTTTTCCGCGGTCTTTGGGATCGTCGGCGCGTTAGGTGTCCCTTTTGTCATTATGAGCGCACGGATGTGGCGCTCGATTTCTCCGGTGCTCTTTCAAGAAACTCAGCAAGGCTTTACGTTCGGGTTGACGCCGGAGATGGTGCAAACGCTCGTCGTCTGCATCATTGCATACCTGTTACTCTTTTTCTATCTACTGGTCCAGCGCGTTCGCTTAGAGAGCCTGCGCGACGATTTGGTTGCATTGCGCCGGGCGCGTTCGGCGAGATGACGAGGTCGAATTCACATGGAAGTCACATTGAAGGATTTGCTGGCCGAAATTCGCAACCTGGCTTACCTGTTCTATGGTTTCAGTGTTGTTTGGGTCATCGTCCTTATCTACGTCTTTACCCTCTCCCGCCGCGAGAAAAACCTGCGCGACGAAATGAACGAGCTAAAGAAATCCGTGGAAGAGGAGATGCACACTCCCTCCCCATGAGGCAGCTATGAAATACAGATCCCTTTTGCTGATGCCGGCATTGGCGCTGCTCGCGCTCTCGGTGGGCGCGTGCGGCGTTCTCAACGTCGGTGGGTTGAACGCGGCCAACGCCGGTTCTGCTCGACCCACGACGGCGAAAATTGGAGATCTCGCTCCCGAGATTAGCCTGACGTCGCTCACCGGCGATCCAATCGTTTTGAGCCGGTTGGAGGGGCGTCCCGTTATCGTCAACTTTTGGGCTACCTGGTGCGGTCCCTGCCGCGAGGAATTTCCTGCCCTCGTCCGCAAATATAAACAATACAAGGACCAGGACCTGGTCATCCTCGGCGTCAATTATCAGGACGAGAACACGGACGACGGGGTGCGGACCTTTATGCAAAATACGCTGGTGAACTTTCCGGTCGTCCGGGATGTTGGGGAACGCGCCGGGCGCATGTATCGCGTCAATGGACTCCCCACGAGCGTCTTTATCGACCGCAAGGGCATTATCCGCGACATTGTCGTCGGCGGACCGATGACGGACCAATTCCTGGACCAGCAGATCGCCAAGATCAACCAGTAATGCCGCATCACATCATCCTCTACAGCAAGCCCGGCTGTCACCTCTGCGAGATTGCGTACCAACTGCTGCAGGGATTGCAGCGCGAATTTGACCTGACCGTTCAAGAAACCGATATCACCGGCGACCCTGTGCTGTTCGAGAAATACCGGGACATGATTCCGGTGGCTCTCGTCGATGGTCATGTCACACTCTCCGCTCCCATCCGATTGGCCGACGTGCGCGCCGCCTTGTTAAATCAACGGTAGGGGCGTTTCACAACTGCCCTGGCGGGCGTTGCCAGGGCGAAACGCCCACAAAGGATTTGCATATGTCTATTCTTCTCGCGTTTGGCGCAGGCCTGTTATCATTTCTATCCCCCTGCGTATTGCCGATGGTGCCCATTTACCTCGGCTATCTGAGCGGCGCGGCGGTGACACCCGAAGGATTGGTTACGGCGCGCCGCGAAACCGTCGCCCATGCCGGCGCCTTTGTCCTCGGTTTTACGCTCATTTTCATCGCGATCTGGAGTGCGCTCTCCGTCCTCACCTCGCTCCTCAGCAAGAACGACATGGCGCACATTGCAGGCGTTATCCTCATCATTTTCGGGATCCACTTTATCGGCATCATCCGGATCCCGTTTCTCTACCAGGAAAAGCGCGTCGAGGTGCGCAATCGCCCGCTCGGATACCCGACCTCCCTCCTGACCGGCATGGCATTCGCCGCGGGCTGGACTCCGTGCATCGGTCCGACGCTCTCGGGCGTGATTGCGCTCGCGACCCAGGAGGCGACGGTCCTGCAAGGGACCGGTTTGTTGTTGGTCTATTCGGCGGGACTGGGCATACCGTTTCTGCTGGTCGCTCTCGGCCTGGGGAGCGCAACCAAATTCCTCAAGAAATTCAGCCCGCACCTGCGCAAGGTGGAGATCGCCAGCGGCATCCTGCTGTTGGTCATGGGGATTCTATTCGTCAGCGACAAGTTCCAATTGCTGAACGCCTACTTTTTCCGCCTGACCCCCGACTGGATGTATCGGTTCCTGTAAAGCCGGGCTTCGCTAGAAATTTTTATAATGCAAGACGGCTGCGATAGTTTCGCTATCGCAGCCGTCTTTTTTTTAATACAATCAGTTTAAATGCCCGGTCACTCAGGCCGCGGAAGGGCACTGTCATGTATACATGGGCGCACCGCTCAAACCTACTGGCAGCCCAAGATACACGTCCCCGGAGACGGCGGCGGGGCGCCGGTGGGATAAGCGGTAGGGGGAATGCGTGTCGCCGTCGGCGTCGCCGTGCGCGTAGGGGTCGCCGTACGCGTCGGCGTCCAATACAGCGTTGGCGATGCGAGCGAAGATTGTATCCTTACGTTGGGAACCGGCGTCAGGGTTGGTGCACGCGATGGCGAAGGACTGGCCGGTTTGCCCGATGGAGGCAGCGTTGCAGAAGGCGGAGATTCAGGTTGTACGGGGATGGCGGTGGGCAGTGGCTGGGCTATTCTAGATTCGGATGCACTCTGCGTCACAACAACGCGAACGGTAGGTGTGACAGATGGTTTTATTTCAGGGAAGAGGATCTCGGATTCTGGCGGAGGCCCCGCAAGGGACGCAAACAGTCTACCAGAGGTACCGGATAGAAACACTACGGTTCCGGTTGCCATAGAAAACGCCATGCAAAGTAAAAGAATGTCAAGCGCGATCCAGAGATAGATTTGATGTGAAGACCGCGCGGGACTTGGACCACGTTTTCCAGCAACCGAAAAAGACCCCGTGGAGGTCGAGTTTCGCTTCACGGAGTATGCAGGCGTCAATTGATTTCTAGCAGGATGGCGACTTTGATAATTCCGACTCATACAATCGATTTTCGCGAATTCTTATTGCCGAGTCGGCAGGCGGGGCATCCCTGCCTGCCGACTCGCTGTTCGCCTTGAGAATTCGATGTGAGAGATCGCTGATGCGGATTTTACTTAACCCTCAGGTTCACCCCTACGGACTGTGTTGTTCCATCGTCGAGGATAACACTGAGCGTATAAGCCCCTTCCCACAAACCCTTTGTGCCCCAGTTAAAGATATACAATTGACCCGTCAGGTCGAAGCGGAAAATGTTACCCGAATCCGCGGCACTGGTCGAAGAGGCATCGAAGGGTTCAGTCGCAGGCAGAGTAGAATTTCCATTATATTTGATCATCAACTTGGCTACGGCTGTCGAAATCGGGACATTGTTAAAGTCAAACAATTGGAACTTGACCGGGACAGTACTCCCAAGTTTAAATAGCCCTTTACCGTCTGCTGTGATCGGGGGCAAAAAGCCGCTCCATTTGTAAATCACGCTGTACGGCGTAGATACGGTGACTGAGTTACCGGCTTGGTCGGTTGCAGAGCAGTTCACCGTGTGTGGCCCGACGGTGCTCGTGACTACCGGGTCACAGGACGACGAAGCAACGCCGGAAAGATTGTCCGTAGCATTTGGACTGGCGGTGGCGGTGCCGTTCAACAAGACCGGGTTGGGTGAGACGCTGGGACTCAAGCTTGGCGCAGTCTTGTCAATGTTGATGCCGGTTTGGGTATTAGAAGCGCTGTTACCCGCGTTGTCTGTGCAGGTCCCTATGGCTGATTGGTTGGTGCCTTCAGTGGCGACAGTCTTGCTGGCAGTCGCTGCAACCACACCTGAGAGGCTATCAGCGCAACTCCAGTTAACCGTTACATCCCCGTTGTTCCAGCCATAGGTATTTGCCGGAGTGCGATTGACGAATGTAATCGTCGGCGGTGTCTTATCAATGTTGATACCGGTTTGGGTATTAGAAGCGTTGTTGCCGGCATTGTCTGTGCAGGTCCCTGTGGCTGATTGGTTACTGCCTTCGGTGGCGACGGTTTTGCTGGTTGTCGCTGCAACCACACCCGAGAGGTTATCCGTGCAACTCCAGTTGACGGTCACATCCCCGTTGTTCCAGCCATTGCTATTTGCCAGAGTGCGATTGACGAATGTAATAGACGGTGGCGTTTTATCAACCTGAATGGTACTGAAACTGGTGCTTGCACTGTTGCCCGCGTTATCTGTCACGGTGCCACCGGCTGAGAATTTCCCATCGGTGCCGTACGTTGCATCTGGGGGACAACTCGCGACTCCAGATCCACCCGTGTCGTCGCAGGTAAAGTGCACCGTCACGGTCTGGTTCGTCCACGTGCCCGCTAAATAAGGCGTGTTGTCAGCTTTCTTCGCACTCGCACTGATTGTTGGCGCTGTCTTGTCAACCTTGACGGTGTACGAAGCATTGCCTTTATTCTGGGCGAGATCGTAGCAAATCGCACTCAGTGTAATTGTTCCCTCCCCAGACGAAGTTGTGCTTGTCGTACAGTTAGCAGAGTCTATACCTGCCCCCCCCGCATTGTCCGTCCAATTCCATATGACTGTCACATCATCTTTGTTCCAGCCAGCCAAATTGGCGACGGGTGACTGAGTTGGGCTTGCAGTCGGAGGCGTCGTGTCGGTCGGAACGGAGACAGTCACTTGATAGTTGCTTGAGGCGCCCGCCTTTAGTTTCCCACCCGTGTCATTCGAGTTCGTAATATTGAACGCTCCGACGGCTAAGGTGAAAATGCCAGTACCTTGGCCTGATGCTACGGTGACAGTACCTGAGGTGCTAAAAGTGGTTGCCGGATCTTGCCCCGTACGCGGGTAAACTGTGAAGGTCTGTGGATTCGAACCGCTGAAAGTGCCTCCCGATAAAGTCCAATTCCTATATACATCAAATGTTGCGGTACCTACTTGATTGCCCGTCACTGTCAAGTTGATTGTGATTGCAGAACTGGCCCCCGGAGCAAGTGTAACGCTGCCGGTTGGGGCAGTGGCGTCAACTACGGAGGCATCAACGTCACTAGCCACCGCAACCACCGGGATTGCGAGCAACACAAGCGTCAGTGCAAGCATGATGAGCACGCGCATTTTGGATCGTCCAATTGAGAGTTTCATTTGCATTTCTTTCCTTTATGCCGGTCGAAGACGGCATCGGGTTCTAGTTTTGATTAGACTTGATGAATTTTGGATTCCAGATTAGGATTGGACTTTTCATTTATGGACCAACATCACCTCCTCGCGATCCACTGTGCAGAGTCATCCAAGATCGTATGCGGAGCGGCTGCGCTGCCGTGGATATGCCAAAAGTCGGAAAACAAAGACCCTTTGTCGACGCGCGCGCGTGAACAAAGGGTATATCGCATCCCTCATGAACGAGGTCGGAGTGAATTCTGCAAGATTATTGCTGGGCAGGGACATCGCCTTTGACTCTCGGTCGATTCCTTCTTCAGAAAGGAGGATCTTCTGCTATGCGTGCTTTGGGATACTTCGTCATATCCCGCCTCACCTACTCAGCGTCAAGTGTGAGTATTCAGTTGAAAGAAAATATGGATTTTATGGCTTGTCCGGCAAAATAAATCCACGCTCTGCTTGGAGCGCTCTAGTAGAGAAGGGGAACACAGGGGGATGTAAAATACGGGGCGCCGGTCGCAAACCGGTCGCAAAATCGGTCGCCGCCGGTCGCAAACAGGCGAGCCGGGGCAGATGGGAGAGTCTGAAAATCGAGGGTGATCAGGTTAGCGTCTCCCCCGAGCGTGCATGAGGACCATGTAATCCCTCAACCAACCTACAAAATCTTTGGTCTGAATACTGGTGTGAAACTGCATGCTCCGGGCTTGATAATCGGTATGTCGATTTCCCACGAGCGACAACCAGAACCCATACCACATCGTGTCCGCCGCCGAAGAGCGAGCGATATGATCCTTCTCATGATAAATGAGGCGCACATCCGTTGGAAAGGCATTCCTCAGATGCTTGGGCAGGTTAGGATCTTTCGCGAACGCTGACAATACGGCATGATCGAAATTCGCTGAAACGCGGTCGAAGGCCTCCTCGATCTTGTGTAAGAGCGTTAGCCGGGCAAGATAGGCTTCCTGTCTAGCCCGGTCGGCTGCAGCCGTCTCTTCCTCCAGTGGTATACT
>JBLMXX010000146.1:0-17272 GCA_050257995.1 Acidobacteriota bacterium
AACAAGCCCTCAGCAAAGGGGGATGGTCTGGCATCTACGGCGTAACTCCGGACTGGCATCCCGTTATTGACGAGATACCCGCCGGAAGCGGCTTTTTCGTTGCGGCCGGCTTTAGCGGGCATGGCTTTAAGTTAGGCCCCGCCGTGGGCTTGATGGTGGCTGATATGGTGACGGCGGCAAGCATAGCGAGCCATGGGCTGGAGCGCAGGCTCTTTCGCTATGCACGGTTTACCGAGAAACAGCCGGTGCGCGGCAAGTATGAGTACTCTATCGTCGGCTAGTTCAGGGCTGATCTATTACAACCCTTGACAGTGATAGTGAAGGAACATATAATTCCGCTCAACTTGGCTAGGGCAGCCCGGTTTGGCAATCTCGTCGGCTTTATTCTGATCTCCTCTTTTTCAGTCCAAGCGTCTCAACGAAGAGACAACCTCAAGATTAGGGGGTGAGGCCCGCTTCAAACGTTGGCTTGACTTTTACCGTTGCAGGTAGAGAATCCGCAGAACGCCAGGGCCTGGCGAACCGATTCGAATCCGAACCCACTCCGCGAGTGGTGTCGATTTCGATATGGCGTGCGGAGGTTGAAGACACGCTCTATTCCAAGGAGGAGAAGTACGATGAAAGCGAAATTCGGATTGGTGCTTTTGCTCGTCGTCGCCTTTGCATTACTCGTTGCCGCCTGCGCCCCGGCACCTACCGCTGTACCCACTGCCCCACCGCCGACAACGGCTCCGTCCACTGCTGCAACCTCGGCCCCGGCAGCTGGCGCCAAGTTCACTTGTAGTGACAAGTTAGGCTGCATTGATATTGGGCCCAACGACCCCGTCCACATTGCGTACGCGTTCGTGACCTCGGGCGAGAACTCGACGCTGGGTCTCGACACCAAGTACGGCGCTGAACTCGCAGTGGACGATGCCGGTGGCAAAGTGCTCGGCCACTCGATCAAGTTCGACGGTCAGGACTCGGCCTGCTCCGCCGAAGGCGGTCAGTCCGCCGCGACCAAACTCGCCGCGGACAAGACCATCGTCGCCATTATCGGCACGAACTGTTCGTCCGAAGCCCGCGCGGCCATCCCGATCCTGATGACCCAATCCGGCTTGACTATGATCTCGCCTTCTAACACGGCGCCGGATCTGACAGATCCCACAAAGCACGTCGCCGGCTACTTCCGCACCGCGCATAATGACAAGGTGCAGGGAGCTGTGGCTGCCGAGTTCGTCTCCAAGCAGCTCAAGCTCACCAAAGTCGCCACCATTCACGACGGCAGCATCTATGCGCAAGGCCTGGCGGGTGTTTTCGTCGACAATTTCAAGAAGGCAGGCGGCACGGTGACGAATCAAGAAGCCGTGAACGTTGGCGACAAGGACATGAAGCCCGTTTTGACCCGGATCGCGGCGAACAAACCGGACCTCATTTACTTTCCGATCTTTATCGCCGAAGGCGGCTTTATTTGCTCGCAGATACGCGATGTCCCCGGCCTTGAAAAGACTGTCATGATGGGCGCCGACGGCATCTTCTCGCCCGACTTTTTGAAGGCCTGCGGCAAGAACGTGGTCGGCATGTTCTGGTCCAGCCCGAACTTTGAAGCGTTCGGCAGCGCCTACCAGGACCTCGTCGCCAAATACCTGAAGAAATACAACGTCAAGGGCACGCTCGCTCCGTTCCATGCACACTCGTACGACGCGATGAACATGATCCTCGCGGCCCTGCAAAAGCCCAATGTCGTCGTCAAGGATGCGGACAACACCTTGCACGTTAACAAGGGTGCACTGCGGGATGCCGTCGCGGCGACCAAGGACTTTAAAGGTATCACCGGCAACCTCACCTGCGATCCGAACGGCGACTGCGCGGATCCCAAGATCGCCATCTACCGCGCGGGCGACCAGGATTTTGCCAACAACACGATGCCCAAGACCCCGATCTGGGCTCCCGGCGGTCCCGATTACAAACCGTAAGCTGATCTAGCGTTCGTGTAATGGATGAGCCGGGCCGAGTTTGCGGGTCCGGCTCATCACCACATCTAAACTAGAGTTACCGCCTGCGATGCGGCCGGCGGTAAAGGGGAGTTTGGGTATGGCAATGTTACGTCGTGTTGCAGGACGTATTAGCATCATAGATGTCATCATGTTCATTTTGGGTGGTCTGCTCCTCGCACTTATCGTCGTCGGTTCCGTTGCCACATTGGTCGCCGGCAAATACGATGCCAAGACATGGTTTAACGTGATTATGCTGGGCTTGACGCTGGGGAGCATCTATGCGCTGATCGCTCTGGGTTACACGCTGGTGTATGGTATCTTGCGCATGATCAACTTTGCCCACAGCGAAGTTTTTATGAGTGGACCATTTACTGCTTATTTTCTCGCCGACGCATTGGGCCAGTCGGGCTTTTTAGACCAGAACCCAGTCATTGGATTACTAATGATCTTTCTTTTGGCCATGGTTGTCTCCACAGCCATCGCCATCCTTGTTGAGCGCATCGCGTATCGTCCACTTCGCTTTGCCCCGCGCCTCGTCCCTTTGATCACGGCCATTGGCGCGTCTTTCTTTCTGCAATATTTCTTTCGTGCTTTGTACGGTCCCAACATCAAGGTCTATCCCGAGATCGCGGCTTTGAAAGGTGATGTGAATGTTGGGGGGTTCAGCATCAGCTATATTCAGATCCTCGTCATTGTAGCTGCCGCCCTCATGATGGCCGGACTGCAATTCTTTATCCAAAATTCGCGCACCGGCAAAGCGATGCGCGCCGTGGCGGAGGATAAACAGACCGCCGCTTTGATGGGAATCGACGTGGACCAGATCATCGTCATCACCTTTATCCTGGGCGGAGCGCTGGCCGGCGCGGCCGGTGTTCTGTATGCGCTGATGTTCAAGCAGGTGAATTTTTTCATGGGTTTTTACCCCGGCATCAAAGCATTCACGGCTGCCGTGCTGGGAGGAATCGGCAATGTGCCCGGCGCCATGGTGGGAGGTCTCTTTCTTGGTCTCGCCGAGTCCGTCGGGCCGAGTCTTTTCTTGGACGGGCTTGGCATCCCCGCTCCGTATCAGCTCAAAGATGCAATTGCGTTTACGCTGCTAGTCCTAGTCTTGATCTTCCGGCCATCCGGCATACTCGGAGAAAAATTGGCTGAGAAGAAGGCGTGAGGCAGGCAAATATGGAAAAATCAGATGGAGTGGGGACAGTCTCTCCCACGACTCTATCCGGAACAGGGATGAAAATTGAATTGCGCGCCGCAGTGCCCGCCACGGTGCTGAGAAATGGCATAAGAATTGGATTACTGGGCGGCATTGTGGCGGTTTTTATCGCGCTGACAGGAATGATGCAGGCGTTCAGCGTCCGCGACATTATCAGCGGCGTGGTCACGATGAGCCAGATCCTTCTGCTCATTACCTTCTTCGGCACCGCGTATGTCGTCGTCAGCCGCAGGGGTTCCCAGTTAGCTGCTCTGACCATCGCAACCGGCCTGGTAGCCGGTTTCCTTGCCAGTCTCCTCGTGGTCCTGCTTGTAGCCATAGGACAAGTCATTGGCCTGGGTAATATGTTCATCAGTGCCACACCGCAAATGTATGACCTCTTGACATTCAAGCAGGGATTGGTTAATGGCAGCCTGATCCTGATTGCGCTTGGGTTGGCGATGGGCGCATTTGCTGTTGCCATCAATTTCCTCCCGGCCAACCTTCGCCGAGCCGTCATGCTAGCCCTTACCATCGTCATCGGTATTGGGTTGTTGCAGGACCTTATTCGTGTCACCTTATCTGACTGGGACGCTCTGACGCCTTTGCTGAAATTCCTTTATGAATCCAATGGGCTCTCAATTGGAGGAGCGGTAACGCTGTTTGTCCTGGTCACTGCCGGCAGCTATTTCTGGTCAACCCGAGGCGAAGATGTAAAGAGCAGGATCAATGCCCTGCCCACTCCCGCCAAGACAAGCCTGCGTTGGGGTTCGGCAATCTTCGGAATCATTATTTTGCTGTTGCTGCCCGTTCTCCTTGGCTTGTATATCAGCGATGTGCTCGATACTGTCGGATTATACCTCCTGATGGGCCTCGGGTTGAACATCGTCGTCGGGTTCGCGGGCTTGCTCGACCTCGGCTATGTCGCTTTTTTCGCCATCGGGGCTTATACTGTCGGTATTCTTACCTCACCTGAACACGCCACCGGTATTATCCATAATTGGTGGCTCGCCGCGCCGTTTGCGGTGATCGTCGCCGTCTTCTTCGGCGTGGCTCTCGGTATTCCCGTCCTCCGGATGCGCGGGGACTATCTCGCCATTGTGACTCTGGGCTTTGGCGAAATCATCCGCATCCTTGCTATTTCCGATTTCTTGAAACCCTGGGAAGGGGGTGCCCAAGGCATCCAGGGCATCCCTACACCGGACATCGGTCCGATCCAATTCGTACAGCAGCAACTCAACCTGCCGATTTTGGGACGAATACAGTTTACACCCTCTCAAATGTACTATTACCTTTTCCTCGCCGGTTGTTTGGTCGTCATTCTCATAGCCAGTCGCGTGAAAAAATCGCGACTGGGGCGCGCCTGGATGGCGATCCGCGAGGATGAGGATGTTGCTCAGTCGATGGGCATTAATCTTGTCGCCACGAAACTAATGGCTTTCGGGATGGGTGCTGCGTTCGGCGGATTGGCCGGCGCGATCTTTGCAAGCAAAATCCAATCCGTCTATCCGCATAGCTTTCAATTTATCATTTCGGTCAATATTCTCTCCGTCATCATCATCGGAGGGATGGGCAGTATCCCGGGCGTGATCGTCGGTGCTCTAGCGCTGGTTGGTCTCCCCGAGTTGCTCCGAGAAGTGGGTGATTATCGCTACCTCTTTTTCGGGGCCGCGCTGGTGTTCATGATGCTGGTCCGTCCGGAAGGGCTCCTCCCCGAAGCACGCCGCCGGTTGGAACTGGAGGAAAAGACCTCTGAGGATGGCCAAGTCCCGTCGGTGATGAAAAATCCCGGCGTAACGTAGAAACCAGAGACCTGTCAGGCGCCCGGGTGCCTGACAGGTCTTGCGTAAGGAGGGAATTATGTCTGATCGCTCACCCTACGTCACCGTCCAGGATAACTTGCCGGCCGTGATCCTTACCATGAACCGACCCGAACATCGCAACGCGCTTTCGACTCCCCTGATGCAAGTATTGACGACAGAGTTGGAACGGCAGAGCGCCCGTCCAGAATGTCGCGTCATCATCCTCAAAGGCGCGGGACCTGTCTTTTCGTCGGGTCACGATCTCAAGGAAATGATCGGTCGCACCGACCAGGAAGAGCGAGAGATTTTTGACGTCTGCACACGAATGATGCAGACCATTCAGCGTATTCCGCAGCCGGTGATTGCCTCAGTCCATGGTGTTGCCACGGCTGCTGGATGCCAGTTGGTCGCGACTTGCGACCTGGCGATTGCTTCGGACAACGCCAAGTTCGCAACGCCGGGCGTAAAGATTGGGCTTTTTTGTTCCACGCCGATGGTGGCACTGAGCCGCAACATCGGGCGCAAGCGCGCCATGGAGATGCTCCTGACCGGCAGGATGATTGACGCACAAACTGCAGCGGAGTGGGGCCTGGTAAATGCCGTGGTTCCAGCCGAAAAACTCGATCCAACCATCCTAGATCTGGCACGCCAAATCGCCACTTCCAGTCCCCTCATTCTCAAAATCGGCAAGCAGGCTTTTTACAAGCAAATCGACGTGGACCAGGAAACGGCTTACACGCTGATGGGCGAAACGATGGTAGCAAATGCCATGACGTGCGATGCGCAAGAAGGGATGACGGCTTTCTTGCAAAAGCGTCCACCCGTCTGGCAGGGTAAGTAGAAATCTGACACCCATAGTCAAAAATAGCGCACGGCAGACCTGAACAGGAGCCGTGCGTTTGTTTTTTCCATCCTCTTGACATTTCCGTTTAACCGGATAAAATGTCCATAGAGGTTAGCGAGAGTTTTGCGATGAAAAACTACAAATTGGCCAACATCGTCTCGGAAGCAAGAGAACACCACTTGATCGGCAATGCGTTGTGCCTTGATTTTGCTAACACGCTGTATGGGCATTCTGGGACTCTTCTTCACGAGTACCTGCAAGACTATAGAGACCTGGTGATTTGGAGTCACAGGACCGGAATTCTGGCAATGAGCGACGCCGAGCGCCTCCTACGTTCCGCCGCCCGACATCCCGAGGATGCCCTGGGAGTCTTTCACCGCGCGATTGCTCTGAGAGAAAACATTTACCGGATCTTTGCCGCGCTTGCACAGCAACAAAACCCAATATCCGGCGATGTAGCATCACTTGATGCAGCGCGCTCGGAGGCACTGACACATTCACGACTCGAACGTACAGGCAAGCGCTTTGTCGTAGCGTGGACTGACAAGTCCTCACTGGATCGAATGTTGTGGCCCCTCGCCATCTCAGCCTCAGATTTATTGACCTCCATGAATTCCACACGTGTGCGCCAATGCAGAGGCGACTCCTGTGATTGGCTCTTTCTGGATACCAGCCGCAACCATATGCGTCGATGGTGCTCGATGAGTGTGTGCGGCAATCGCAGCAAAGTGCGCCGGTTCTTTGAGCGCAAACGCCACACGACCGCATGACGATTTCCCCAGTCTCTAGATTGGGGATTTTTTGTATGGCCTTGACAACTCATTTTTCCCTGTTATACTTGCTAACCAGTTAAAAGCATTAAACTGGTTTTGGCCCCAGCATTGCATAATGACGCGGAGGTTTGACCTATGGTCCACAGAAACTTTGTGATGCGGCTTGTTGGCCTCTTCGGACTGCTGATCCTTCTCACCGATCTGACCGCTTCCCAAGCTGCTTTATCCGCCGGAGACAATAGCTGCTCGACCGATCATCTCAAGAACTCAGAGGCGTGCAATACCCTACAGGGGTTCGGCAGCAACGTGGCGCTGGATAACGCGACCGGTGTCACCATAGCAGGCGGCGGAGAGATCGATTTACCCAATCGGGTGACGGGCAATTTTGGAAGCGTAGGTGGGGGTATCGACAATCAAGCCGGAGCGCAGGCAGTCGTCGCCGGAGGATCAGACAACAACGCCGAAGGGTATCGCACCTCCGTCGGTGGGGGCTCGAGTAATCACGCGATCACGGCCTACTCGACCATCGCCGGAGGGACAAATAATACCACCAGCGCGATTCATGCGACCATTGGCGGCGGCTCTGACAACACGGCAAGCGCGCGGGATGCGACCATTGCTGGCGGATCAGGAAACATCGCCAGCTTTACGGGGGCGACCGTGGGCGGAGGCGGGTACAACACTGCCGACAGTTTGCAGGCAACTGTAGGAGGCGGAGGGCACAACGCGGCCATCGGAACCTATTCGACCGTGAGCGGCGGATCGGGGAACCGCGCGCGCGCGCTAGATACCGCGATTGGTGGAGGATCCGGTAACTCTGCCAGCGCAGACGAAGCCACGATCAGCGGAGGTCTGGCCAACCGCGCGACTGCCAAATTCAGCACTGTTGGAGGTGGATCGCAGAACCTAGCCGGCAGCGCCGACGACGCTTCACTTGACGGACGCTATGCCACCGTTGGCGGCGGTCAGAACAACACCGCGAGCGGGTCATTTTCGACAATTCCGGGCGGATCTTTCAACCGCGCGGACGGTGCATTTAGCTTCGCCGCAGGTCGCCGCGCACGAGTCGACCCGGCCCACCCAGGCACGTTCAACTTTGCGGATTCGAATGACTCTGACTTTACCTCGCTGGCGCCAAATGAATTTGCGGTCCGCGCGACCGGCGGTGTAAGATTTGTTACAGGAATCGATGCTGCGGGTAATCCGATTGCAAGCGTGCGGATCGCCAAGGGAAGCGGGGCATGGGAGTTTCAAAGCGATGCCAGCGCGAAAGCCCATCTGAACCCAGTGGATGGGCGCGAGATATTGCGAGAGTTGTCGCAGATCCCCATCAGCACCTGGAACTACAAAACTGAGGATTCCTCCGTTCGCCACATCGGGCCCATGGCACAGGACTTGGCCATAATGGGTGTGGGCGAGGATAGCCATTATATCAACATGGTGGATGCAAATGGCATAGCACTGGCTGCCATACAAGGGCTCGATCAGATCGTGCGGCAGGAAATCGATTCCCGAGATGCTCAAATTGCCGAGCTGAAAGCCGAAAATGCAGCGCAGCAATCGCAACTCTCGGCGCTGGCCTTGAGAGTGTCGGAGTTGGAGCAAAAGACAAAATCCAGCGATGCCTTATCGCCATCAGGTCTGACCGGCGGGAATCTACTTTTTGCGGGGCTAGGGCTGATCGGTCTGGTCAAGGCAATCTACGCTCACCCTCGTCGATGAGAGAACGATTTAGCTACTCCCATACGGATATGAAAAGTGGAGGCATATATGCATAAAGCGAAATACTCGATTTTTCTCTCTGATATTGCGAGCGTCGTTCTTGCGTTCCTATTCTCGGTTGTCGCGTGCGGCCCCTTACCCGCCCCACTACAATCCACTGCAACACCCATAGTAACCCCTACCCCTGTCACTCTGTACCGCGCTCCGACCTATGCGGAGATTACGCCCGGTCCAAAAATTCAAGTACCTGATCTTTCCACAATCATCGAGGTTGCTCCATTTCCCTATTCGTTGCCTTTACCGCCTTCGACACCTTCTGCCGTGGACGGGCTCTATTCCAGGCGAGTCCCTTTTGAAGGGACTCCTGTTCCCTGCAAGCGCTGTGCGGGCTACCGGCTGGAGGGTGGCCTTTGGACCTTATACCTGGACAAGGGTGTTTTCAAAGTGTTTCAACAAGACACCGATTTTCAAGCCGTTGGATCATTCATCGCGTCGGGGAACCGCCTTAGCATCTTTAACGATCCATTTTGCGAAGAAGACTTGACTATGGTAGGCACATACACCTGGGAGATAGATGACAATTCACTGACGCTGCAGGCCTTACAAGATAATTGCTCGATAGGATTGCGTGCCAGAAACCTGACTTTGACACGGTGGATCAAGACACCCATGGATCTCGCGCAACGCACCCTGGCATGCCAACCGCCTAACCGAGAAGCCGGCATCACCGATCACTGGAAAAAGCCACCTTTCTGCCAGCAGTAACAGACAAGTCAAGTTGCCAAGTTTCCCCACCCGCGGTAAAATCCCTGCCGAGGAGGTCCACGCATGCGTATCCTCTCGCGCAGCGAGGTTCAACAAGCACTATCGATGAATGAGGCAATCGCGATCGTCCGCGATGCCTTTGCACAGCTTTCGACCAATCAGGCGACAGTCCCCTTGCGTGTCTCCGTTCCCATCGAAAGACACGACGGTGTAACGTTCTTTATGCCCGCACATTTGCAAAAATCGGATGCCCTGGCGGTCAAAATCGTTTCCGTGCACAATCAGAATCCCTCGCGGGGCCTGCCGCTCATCCATGCGCTCGTCGTCGTTATCGATGCGGAGACCGGCAAGCCGCTTGCCACCTTGGAAGGCGGTTATCTCACCGCGCTCCGCACTGGCGCCGTGAGCGGCGTCGCCACGGACCTGCTTGCCCGGCAGGATGCTCGCGTGGCGGCCATTTTTGGCGCCGGGGTACAAGGGCGCACACAATTACTGGGCATCGGGGCTGTCCGGCACCTGGAGCGCGTCTATGTCTTCGACCAAGTGCCGGGCAAAGCCGATGAATTTGTGCGTGAGATGGCCGGGCAAGCCGGCGTCCCCTCTGATTTGCATGCGGCAGCGTCACCTGCCGAAGCGGTAAGAGACGCGGACATTATTTGCACGGCGACGACGTCGACCAAGCCTGTATTTAGCGGCGGCGATTTGAAAAAAGGTGTCCACATTAATGCGATCGGTGCTTACACCCCACAGATGCAAGAGATTGACCTAGACACACTCAAGCGCACCGATAAAATCGTGATCGACTCTCACACCGGAGCCATGGCAGAGTCGGGCGATTTGATCATCGCCCTCGAAAAAGGAGTCATCAAGCCGGAGAATATCTACGCCGAGATCGGAGAGATTGCCGCGGGCAAATTACCAGGACGGCAGAACGACGACGAGATCACGCTGTTTAAATCGGTCGGGAATGCAGTCCAGGATGCCTCGGTAGCCCGCGCCATCTACGATGGCGCCAGGCGCGACAACCGGGGCGTCGAGGTTGCGCTTGAGCCTTGACCACCGGATGAATGATTCCACGCCAGAGCGGAGTATAACGAATGCCTCCACCACCGGTTATGTCCTGGTCGCGCTGGCCGCATGTCTGTGGGGAACGCTTGGGCTGTTCTTCCGAGTTCTCCACGACGATTTTCGGCTTTCCTCACTTTCAATCGCATTTCTGCGTGCAGCAGTAGCTGCCGCGCTGCTTCTGAGTGTGATGCTGGTGACGCGGCGCCGATTACTCAGAATCTCCCGGCGAGCCGCGGCGTTTTACCTCCTGTATGGACTGGTCGGCGTCGCGGCCTTTTACTTTTTCTATGTTCAGGCCGTGATCCAGACGAGTGTGACGACTGCCGTCGTGCTACTTTACACCGCCCCGGCATTCGTGTCGCTGATCGCTTGGCGAGTGTGGGGTGAGGCGATGACCGCACGTAAACTTGCGGCACTTGCTCTTGCCTTCGCCGGATGTGCTCTTGTCGCGCGAGCCTACGACCTAACAGAGCTGAGGTTGAATCTGCTTGGGCTTACTTTCGGTTTAGGCGCGGGGTTGACCTATGCACTCTACACCGCTTTCAGCAAGTTCGTTCTAGCGCGACACTCGGGATGGACGGCGTTGACGTATGCACTCGTCGTCGGTGCATTATTTCTTGCACCGCTCCAAAGCACTGATAGTCTGATGCCGTTAGCGCTACACCCTATTGGTTGGATAGTCGTCATCGGACTTGCGGTGGGACCGACCCTTGGTTCGCTCACTCTCTATAATGCGGGGCTGCAACGCGTGCCAGCGAGCAACGCGAGTCTCGTCGCGACGCTAGAGCCAGTCGTCGCCAGCGGACTGGCTTTTGCATTTCTAGGGGAGCATCTGGAACTGTGGCAATTGATCGGTGGGGGAATGGTAGTCGCGGGGGCATTGCTAGTAAACTATAGACTCTAAATCGTATTACGTATTCCGGATCTAGAACGGACGGAGCCAGAAGAGGATGGCAATCGATCCGACAAAGATTAAGGCGAATTCAAAGAACACAATCTTTGTCAAGCGACCCCAGAGGTACTGCTGGGTAATGCCGGTGAAGGCATAGAAGAAAACGAGGAGAACCGCACCACCTGTAAAACCATCCAATTTCCAATAGTTGAGTGCCCACACAATCTCTGCCATGGAAAGGCCGACGGCAGCGCCATATAGCCAGGTGCGCCCAAAGTCCGATTCACTGCCGCGCAACAGTTCGAGCGCGAGCAAACTTGCTACCAACCCAATGGCAGGAGAGGAATACAAACTGCGAATTTTCCAACTATAGATCGTCGCAAACAGAACGAGCGCAATTATATAAACGGCGAGGTTGACCCCCAAGCGCGCAGCACTGTACCAGCGATCGTTCAAGTCAATCGTAAAATATTCGCCCAAGATAACAATAACGAGGGCGATACCGGCCGCGGCGACGCCGATCAGACCGTAGACCCGCACTTCGGTCAGCGACAGGAGGACCGTCGCGGCGATGACGATGAGCGACGGCAGGATCCACAGGATGAAAATATAGCGTGTTTCACCCAGATGGACGCGGGGATGCATACGTGCAATCGAATCGACACCCGCAGCCGTCAGCGCGGCGAGAAGTACTGCAATGAGCCATGTGCCCGAGACGGTGAAACTCGCTTCCGATCCCAAAAAAGAGAACTCGACGCGCTGCGAGGGAAGATCGAGCACAAGCGAAAGAGTCAGACCGACCAGCACGAAGCTGGTCAGCAGGCTCAGGCGATCGAGAGAGGCAAGCGGGCTCTTGGCTTGAGCCGGGGATTGGTCTACCACAATCGTATATTAGTCTGCGTGACAGAATTTGTCAAAAAATGGAAACATTCCTCTTCGCTCTGGTCGGCTGGCTCGCCGGTGTGGTCGTGAACCATGCCGCCGACAACCTTCCTCTCAGCCGTTCACTTTTCGCTGCCCCCCATTGTCCCACGTGCGACATGCCGCGTCCCATCCTGGAGCAGTCCGGGGTGCTGGGATTTGTGTTTTCCCGCGGGCACTGTTCCCAGTGCGGCGCTCGCCTTTCCTTGCGCGCTCCCATAGTCGAGATCGCAAGTGCGGCAGCCTTTGCTTTCCTCTGGTCCCGTTATGGCGCCACCGCTCAGTTGGCGCTAATGGCTATCTATACAACCATCTTCTTGTTGGTCTTGATCACCGATCTGGAGCATCGCTTGATCTTTAACATCGTCATCCTCCCTGCGATCGCGTTCGCCGCGCTGGCCAGTCCATTCTCAGAAATGGGATGGGCTCGCTCACTCCTCGGAGGTGTCGTGGCGTTCGTGATCGTGCTGGCGATCTACTTATTCGGCAAGGTTTTCGAGCGTGCCCGCGGTCTACGCATCAAAGGGGGAGCATTCGGACAGGGTGACGTAACGCTCTCCACGTTTATCGGATTGGTGACGGGATTCCCATTTGTTTTCAATGCGATCATCCTTGGAATTCTATTAGGAGGATTGGGAGCCATTGGCACGCTCGCCTACTATATCATTGTGCATCGACGACTGGCACTGGGCGCCGTATTTGCTTATGGTCCCTACCTTTGTATCGCGGGCTGGGTGGTGATGATCTTTCGAATTGGGGCTTAGAACGCACCCATCAGAAAGGTATCCAAAGGATGCCTTTTCCCCTCTTGATTTTCGTGGTAAAATACGGAAAGAAAATTTGTTCGCAAGGACTGGAATGTCATCTTCTGCGCCCATTTATTGTGTCAATCATCCAAGCACCGAGACTTTGCTGCGATGTTATCGATGTGGCAAGCCGATTTGTGTGAAATGCGTCACGCGCACTCCCGTCGGTCTGATTTGCAAAGAGTGCCTGAGCAACCAGCAAGCCGGGTTTTACACGGCAACTTCGGCGGATTATGCCATTGCAGCCGTCGTCGGTTTTGTGGTCTCCATTATCGGCGGCGCGATTGCCGGACTAATCGGGTTTTTCCTGTTTGAGATATTCTATGCTCCATTTGCCGGCGGCATAATTGCCGAAGCCATCCGCTTTTCCATTCAGAGACGTCGCGGTCGCTACATCTGGATGGTCGCCTGCGCCATGGTCATGGTCGGAGGAGTCATCGGCGCGACGTTCTTCCCCCTTTTCGGAGTATTGGCAAGCGCGAACTTGGTGCGCGCCTTGCTGTTATTGCCCGGGCTCGCCGTCCGGTCTCTCTTCAATATCGGATTTCTGATTTACGTCGTGCTGGCGGTTGGTACGGTTTATGCAAGGTTGAGATTGGGGTAATGCAGACCGGATTGCCCGGCGGGCAGTCCTTTGGTCTTGATGAGGATAGCATATGCTGGCAGAAATCGATATCACCAATTTCGCGATCATCGAGCACTTGCATCTCAAGTTCCATCACGGCTTTAACGTCCTGACCGGCGAGACCGGCGCGGGCAAGTCCATCATTATCGATGCGGTTGGAACTCTGCTCGGCGGGCGAGCACAAAGCGAGTACCTGCGCGCAGGCGCAGATCGGACCCGCGTGGAAGGACTTTTCATCCTCGACGGCGCGGGGCGCGAGACCACATTCCCCATCCTCGACGAAATCGGCGTAGAGCATCCTGACGATATTCTCATTATTACGCGGGAGATGAACCGGGAAGGACGCAATGTTTGCCGGATCAATGGCCGAGCGGTGACGCTCCATATCCTTCAACGCATCGGCGAGCGACTGATCGACATTCACGGGCAAAGCGAGCACCTCTCGCTCCTGCGGGTGCGCGAGCATGTCGATTTCCTCGACCGCTATGGCAACCTCTGGGAGGCTCGGGCACACGTCGCCGAGAAGGTCAAGGAATTGCGCGCGGCGCGTCATGAGTTGAAGAGTCTCATGATGGATGAACGCGAAATTGCACGCCGGGTTGACCGGCTGACGTACGTCGTAGATGAGATCACCCAGGCCAACCTCAAGACGGGTGAAGAAGAAGGGCTGAAACAGGAACGGGAACTATTGGGAAATGCAGAATTGAGAGCCACTTTGGCCGACCACGCGTACCGAGCCCTCTACGGCGCAGGCGAAGATGAAAAAGGGGCTATCGATCTTTTCAACGAAGCCATGCAAGCCATTACCGGTTTGACCAAGTACGATCCTGCGGTCAAAGACTTGGCGGAGGAGGCGGAGAGCGCCAGCGCGCAGGCCGACGACCTGGCGCGTTCGCTGCGCAATTATCGCGATTCCGTGGACCACAATCCGAAACGCCTGGCTCAGATTGACGACCGGCTCGACCTCATTTACGGACTCAAGCGCAAGTATGGCGACAGTATCGAAGAGGTCTTGCAGTTCGGGCAGAATGCTGCCGCCGAACTCGCCACCATATCGCACAGCGAACAGCGCACGGAAGAACTGCGTGCTCAAGAGAACGGACTGCTTCAGGCTATTAGTTCGCTGGCAGTTGATCTGTCAAGCGCGCGGCGTGAAGCCGGTGAGCGGCTGTCCGCTGAAATTGAAGCACAATTGCAAGACCTGGGAATGGCAAAGGCCAAGTTCGGCGTCGCCCTCGAACGCGCCGACGACCCTGAAGGTGTCCCGGTAGACGGAACCCGCCTCGCCTGCGATACAACCGGGATTGATCGTGTCGAATTCCTGGTTTCGCCCAATCCCGGCGAACCCTTGAAACCCCTCGCCAGGATTGCCTCCGGCGGCGAGACCTCGCGCTTGATGCTGGCAATGAAATCCGTCCTCTCTATGGCAGACAATACACCGACCCTCATCTTTGACGAAATCGACCAGGGCATCGGAGGACGGACGGGAGGCATTGTCGGGAATAAACTGTGGGCGCTGACCCCAACCGCGGGCACCCGGGATGGAATTCCGCAACATCAGGTTATCTGTGTGACCCACCTTCCGCAAATTGCTTCATTTGGGGACATGCATTTCCACATCCGAAAAAACGTTGTCGGCGAACGAACCATTACACTTATCGACGAACTAGAAGGAAGCGCGCGCGTGGAGGAATTGGCGCAGATGCTGGGTAATCTAACGGCTATCACCCGGCAAAGCGCTGAAGAGATGCTGCGAGACACAGAGACCGTCAAGGCAAAGGCGGCGAATCTTCAATAGAATTGGGTTACTGGCGGCGGATCCCAAGCAGAGATTCAATGATGAACGATCTGATTCTACCTCTCCGGGTCAGAGAAATAGATGAGACCGATAGGAGTCTTTTCGCTCAATAAAGTACGACCGTTCCGAAACGCCTGCTCTCCGAAATCGTTATAGTGGATGTAATGATCCGGCTCTGCCCAGAGGTGGGAAATTTGGGGAGAAAACGGATCGGTGAGTATCTTATCGATGAAAGGAGAGCATGGATAAGAAATTACTCGGCCAATACCTAGTGGAAGACAACAAGTTGTCCGATGCGCAGATACAAAAAGCGTTGGAAATCCAGGCCAATAGTCTCAATGGCTCAAACACCCCACTGCTGGGCACGTTGCTTGTGCGCATGGGTTTGATAAAGGAACAGGATGTGACCCAGGCACTGGAACGCCAAACGCACGACCGCAACGATATTCGCTGGTCCTAAGTTAGGGGACCGCTGACCCCACCTATTTTATCTGCGTAAGGATCACGCTCGCGGCGCCGGCCCGCAGCATCGCCTTTACAATTGGATTCTCCGTCTCTTCGTCCACCAAGGCGATAATGTTCCCACCCCGGCCGGCGCCTGAAAGTTTGGCGCCTATCGCTCCTGCGTCACGGGCCGCCTTGACTAACGTCTCGATTCCCTGAGACGAAACCCCCATCTCCTCCGCCAGTTTTTGATTTGCATTCATCAACGGTCCCAAAGCCTGAATATCCCCGCTTTCAATGGCCACGCGCGCCTTGGTCGCGATGGCGCCAATCTCGTCAAATAGCCCTTCAAAGCGCGAACGGTTGGCTTGCCAGGCACACCTCACATCGCCTACCGCGATCCTCGTTGGGCTCGCAATCCCCGTATCTGCAATCGCAATCCGGAAAGGACGTCCCACCCGAAAAGATTCAAAGGGCATGCCCCGTACGTAGTAGACCGGCAGGGCAAATGCAATAACCGTATTGTCGATCCCGCTTGGCGTCCCGTGATAGAGTTTTTCAACCTCGTAGGCGAGCGACGAAACCTGTTCCGCGCTCGCCGTATGATGGGTAAATTCCAGCAGGGCTCGCGCGACAGCCACAGAAACCGCTGCGCCACTCCCCAATCCTCGCGCAACCGGAATGGTCGAGTGCACATGGACAGCGAAATGTTTTGCCTCGACGTTGGCATGCGCACACGTCAGCCGGACAATGCTGGCAATCGGATCGTCAGGTGCTGCATCGGCGAGATTGTACTGCCGGGAGATATCCGGAGCGTCGATCCGGACATCCGGCCCCAGCCATGGCTCTATCGTCGCCACGGCGTGAACTTGCAAGACCGGTACAGCAATCGCCGGTCGAGCATAGACAACGGCATGTTCGCCGAATAATATGATTTTTCCTGGGGCCGTAGCGGTAGTCAATGCATTCACCTTGTGGTAAAATAAACTAGCACTCTTGGGCTGAATTGGCGTGGGCAGGGAGGATTGATGCAAGATCCGCTCTTTACTATTCTAGAATTGTTCATCGTGACTGTCCTGATACTGGGAAACGCGTTTTTTGTTGCCGCCGAGTTCGCCCTCGTCAGCATTCGCCGGACGCGGGTTGAAGAACTGATTGCCGAAGGCAACCGGACCGCCAAGGTGGTCAAACAAGTTGTCCATGATCCGGACCGCTTTATTGCGGCGACCCAACTCGGCATCACGATGGCAAGTCTCGGCGTCGGCTGGATTGCCGAACCGGCGCTGGCTCATCTCCTCGAGCCATTGTTCCGCCGGCTGCCCGAAGCGTGGGTTGGACCGGCCGTGCACACGGTCGCCGCCGGTGCACTCGCGTTCACGATCATCACATTCCTGCATGTCGTGGTCGGCGAGCTGGCTCCCAAATCAGTCGCGCTCGCCTACACTGAGCAGACAGCACTCGTCGTCGCACGACCCACCGTCATTTTTGAGACCGTGTTCCGCCCCGTCATCTGGGCACTCAACGGCGCCGGCAACGGATTACTCCGGCTCATTGGACTGCATCGCCCGATGGGACATCAACTCGTCCATTCCGTCGAAGAGCTCAAGATGCTGGTCAGCGCCAGCGCCGCTTCGGGTGAAC
>JBLMXX010000147.1:0-5920 GCA_050257995.1 Acidobacteriota bacterium
GAAGCCCGATATAGGTCGCGTACCGGTGGCTCGGAAATCTGCGCGATCAAGCGCCTCTCGGGGTCGTACAAGCGAATTCGTACGAGCCAATCGCGCATCGCTCTCTCCGCATGCCAGTATAGCGCGACGCGGGCAGTGCGCCCTGCGGCCAGGGTGGCCGTGCCATGTCGAGCATATGGCTCGAGCGCAACTGAGATTCCCGTGCCAATGAGGGACAATGAAGGAGTGAGTGCAATATTCATAACGACGGGAACGGAGTTGGGCGGCAGCATTTCGGGAGTTGAGCGCACTTGGAGCAGCGGGCCGAGCAGAGCATAACGATATGACCCTTGGGGCAGCGCAAGCCCCGGAGCAAGATAAAGGGCACCGTCACTGCCTGCAAGATCCTGTGCCGCGCGAGTTTGCGGATCAGAGTCATACATCGTGCCGACCAGTTGCAAATCAGAACGGCGATTCTCGATGCGTTGCATATAGCGCATGCCGTTTAGTTCACGCCAGTTACCCACGAGGTTCGCACCGTGCGGAATCGGCAGAGTGAATATTTCGTCCCATTGCTTGTACTCGCGGTAAAAAGTGCTCCAATCTGCCTGGCGATAGTGATCGCCGAATGGAAGTATGACCAGCAGGGCCAGTCCGCTCAACAGGGCCGCGTGCAGGCCTTGCCGCGCCCAATGTAAAGTCACGCGCGTTTCGATCTGCTCTTCCAGAAAGGCGGCGCCAAGCGCAAACCAGAGGAGGAGGAAGAAAAAAGGCAGAATGAAATAACGGTCGCGTTCATCCCCAAATAGCCCGGCGAGCCCGGTATAGATAAGGGTTGACAACCCCAGAAAGAGCAAGGTCTGAGAGTCTCCCAGCACGGCAGATGACAAAGATCGTTTGCATTGTGGTAATCCACGGAGGGCTGCCATCATGATTAGCACCAGCCCCAAAAAGCCGAACGAATCCGCAAAAAAAGCCAAGAGTTCAATCGTCGCCTGAACGACATCGAACAGATTACCGCGGATGTAATCTCCGGCATCGCCCGCCGAGACTTGGCCAATAAACCCCGATAAACTGTTATCGTACCATGGAACGCTATTGCCTCGAAGGGGCAAATAGAGGTAAAACAAAAGCGGGAGCGCGACCCAAAAGCCATTGCGTGCCAGATCGCGCGGGCGCCGTACGATGTCAAGATCGACTAGCAAGATATACAGTGCGATTGAGGGAGCGAGCAAGAGGATCGAGCGGTGGTGAGCGAGCCCTAGCCCAAATATAAAGCAAGCCCAGGTGAGGGTGACGCGCCGTGCCCGCCACAATAGCAGAGCGTACACGAGAGCACTAAGCAGAAGCATCTGGAGCGGACCAACCGATGCAACGCCCGATTGACGCCACATCGCCAGGTTCACAACAAACAGAGCCGTCCCAGCAATGGCGACGGTACGTCGGCTGGTCAATTGCAAAATGGCTAGAAAGACGAAAACCGCCGCTCCTGCCCCGAGCAATGCGGACAGGACGTTCATTCGATAGGCGATGTTGCCAAAGGCGAAGAGGGTCGTAAAGATCTTACCGAGGACCATGTAGAGAGGATACCCCGTCGGGTGTGCGATACCCAGGGTATACGCAATGTGTTGATACTCGGCACTGTCAATGCCTCCACCGAGAGTGGGACCCACGGTGCGCAGATAGAGTGCCGCGGTGAGGACGAAAACCGCCACACCTATCGTGCGATTGGCATTGCCGCGAATCAGACCCCAGAGGACTGAGAGTTTGTCCATGCAATCTGAGGAGTAGGAATCCGCTATGCTTTGTGGTCCTCGAAGGTCAGCACTAGGTAATCACCTTCGAATTTGGCTTTCTTGACGTCTTGGACGGCCAGCACGCGTGGGAGAATAATGTTCCGGCGAAAGTTCCCGATGCTGATGGCAAGTTCGTCGCCGTTCCTCGCCAGACTCACATTTTCTTTGCCGACGAAAGGCAGGCGTAACTTGAGTAAGTAGGCATCGCCGACCTTTTCGACAGACTGCGGCTGTCCCACGTAGAACAGTTTGGTCGGGTCCTGGTCGCCATAGATGGCGTCTGCCATTTTGCGCAGCATCTGGATGCCGACGACCTCCTGGTCCATCAGCGGAACTTTGAGGATGGGCAGTGGGGCAAACGCTTCTTCCACCAGGTGCCCGTACCGCTCTTGTGCGCCTTTCCACGCGTTAAAATATCGGTCGCCGACGCTAGCGGGGATAATGCGATTGGAGATGATGAGATCAGTCGAGTAGCCGTACAAGTTCAGGTAGGTGAATGTGCGCTGGGCTTCTTTGATGACCATTTTTTCCGGATTCAGAACAAGCCGAACGGACGATTGCTCGGTATCTGCCAGCAGTTGGTGCATCCGGTCCAATTGCATTATTACATCGCGAATAGATTCAAAGACCTTGTCATCTGGAATCGGGAGGTCGGTGACGCTCCGAATAAGCGGACCCGCCATTTTCATGACCTGTCGTTCGACAGGAAAGATGTGAGAGAGATACCATTTGGCTACTTCGGGGAGGGACAGCAATCGCAGGGTCTCGCCGGTGGGGGCGCAGTCAACGATGACGGCATCGTATTCATTGCTATCATGCAAATAGACAATCTGCAACAGGCTGGCCAGCTCATCCATTCCCGGCAAGACGCTGGCTTCGTCTGCAATCAGCTCGCTCACGCCGCGCCACGAGAGCACAGTGGTCAGCCACTCTTGCACCGTGCCCCAGTATCTTTCCATCTGGTGAAGTATATCGATTTCTTGCCCTTTGAGGTTCGGTGCGATTTCGACCGGCTCATTGCCGATCAAGGTATCGAAGGAGTCGGCAAGGGAGTGAGCAGCATCGGTGCTGACCACGACAGTGCGGTACCCCAGATCGGCACAACGGAGCGCCGTGGCAGCCGCCACACTCGTCTTGCCGACACCACCTTTTCCGGTATATAGCATTACTCGCATTGGGACTCCATGAAAGCGTAACCCGCATAATTGTAGCGGTGCTGTGACATTATATGGCCTGTGCCTGCATTGTCAATCGGATGACGCTTCGTAGTATCAATTCTCGTTCTCTGGAAACAACGCGGATTTTGAGCGCGCCCAAGTTGGCACGTGGAGGTTGGGCAAGTCTGCTAGCAGAGACAAAAAAGGGGAGGACGGATTTGATCTGCCCTCCCTTTTCTTTCTTGGAGCGTGTTATGCAGCCCGCATCAAATTCCGAAGGACGGTCTGCAAGATGCCCCCATTTTTGTAATACTCCACTTCGACAGGCGTATCGAGGCGTGCAATCACGTTGAACTCGATCTTGCTTCCGTCGTCACTTGTCGCGACGACCATCAGCTCCTGGTGGGGTTTGATATTGCCGTCGATGCCAACCACATCGTAGATTTCGCGCCCTGTCAGTCCGAGCGACTTGGCGTTCTGGCCATCTTTAAATTGCAGGGGGATGACTCCCATCCCGACGAGATTCCCACGATGGATCCTCTCGAATGATTCGGCAATCACGGCTTTGACGCCGAGCAGAGCAGTGCCCTTGGCTGCCCAATCGCGGGAGGAGCCCGTACCATATTCCTTCCCGGCGATTACGAGCAGCGGTATGCCGTTTTCGATGTATTTCATGGCGGCGTCGTACATTGTCATCTTCTCTGGCGTTTGCGCGACGGATGACGAAAGACCGTTGACCGAACGAGTTGGTTCTCCACCATCCGTCCGTGGTCGGAAGTAGAGTGCATAACCGCCCTCTTCACCTCCGAGCACAAGGTTCTTGATGCGAATATTGGCGAAGGTGCCACGCATCATGACCTCATGATTGCCGCGCCGGGTGCCGTACTGGTTGAAATCCTTCGGCTCGACGCCGTGCTCGATCAAGTACCGGGCCGCGGGCGAATTCTTCGCGATGCCGCCAGCCGGGGAAATGTGATCGGTCGTGATGCTGTCGGCGAAGAGTCCTAGAACCCGTGCGCCATGAATTTCATGCAAGGGTTCCGGCGCCGGTTTTAGGTCCATAAAGAAAGGTGGCTCTTGAATATAGGTCGACTCTGGGTCCCAGGCGAATGACCCACCACCGCTCACCGGAATCGCGTTCCACAATGGATTGCCGTCAAACACGTTGGCGTACATCGCTTTAAACATCTTCGAGTCAATCAGTTCCATGGCCTCGCCGATCTCTTCCTGCGAGGGCCAGATGTCCTTTAAGAAAACCGGCTTGCCATCCTTGCCCGTGCCAAGCGGCTCGACGTCGAGATTGATATCCGTCGTACCGGCGAGAGCGTATGCCACGACGAGCGGCGGTGATGCCAGGAAATTTGCTTTGATTTGCGGGTGTACGCGACCCTCAAAGTTGCGATTGCCCGAAATCACCGCTGCGGCGACCAGGTCACTTTCGTTGATCGCCTGCGACACCGGCTCGGGCAGGGGACCGCTGTTACCGATGCAGACCGTGCATCCGTACCCTGTAGTGTAAAAGCCCAATTTCTCCAGATACGTCGTCAGGCCGGTCTTGTTCAGATACTCTGTAACGACCTTGGAGCCCGGCGCGAGCGATGTCTTGACATGGGATTGGATGGTGAGCCCTGCTTTGACTGCTTTTTTCGCCAATAAGCCGGCACCAATCATTACGGATGGATTACTAGTGTTTGTGCAGGATGTGATTGCCGCCAGGACGACTGCACCCTGCCCGATTTCGTGAGATCGACCGTTGTCGCGCACCAGTACCGTCTTCTGTGCGGCGGCTTGATCAAGTCCGTAACCACGTTCGGTCACCGGCGCGGAGAGCGATTTACGCAGTGCCGTCTTCAGATCTTTGACAGGAACGCGATCCTGCGGTCGTTTGGGACCCGCCAGGGACGGTTCTACGTCGCCGAGATTCAATTCCAAAGTGTCGCTGAATACCGGATCGGGTGATCCATCGGTGCGGAACAGGCCCTGCTTTCTGGCATAATGCTCAAGCAATTCGGCAGACTTGTTACGACCGGTCACCCGTAGGTAACGCAGGGTTTCTTCGTCCGTCGGGAAAAAGCCCATCGTCGCGCCGTAATCCGGAGCCATATTCCCAATCGTCGCGCGGTCGGGCAAGGAAATGTTGGATAATCCACTGCCGTAAAATTCGACAAATTTGTCCACGACTCCCTTCTTGCGGAGCATCTGGGTGACAGTCAGGGTGAGATCGGTAGCGGTCACTCCTTCGCGCAGGGTGCCGTAGAGCTTGAATCCGACCACCTGCGGAGTTACGATGTAGAGTGGCTGACCTAGCATCACGGCTTCAGCCTCGATGCCGCCAACCCCCCATCCGAGAACGCCGAGCCCATTAATCATTGTCGTGTGCGAATCAGTGCCGACGACCGTATCGGGAAATAGCACGGTTGCCTTTCCCACCTTACGCGAAAGCACGCCTCGAGCGAGATATTCCAGGTTCACTTGATGGACGATTCCAGTTGCAGGTGGGACCACGCGTAGATTCTTGAACGCCTGTGAGCCCCAGCGGAGGAAAATATAGCGCTCGCGATTACGTTGAAATTCAAGCTTGGCGTTCTCATTTAGTGCGGACCGAGTTCCAAACACGTCAACCAGGACCGAGTGATCGATAACCAAATCGACCGGCACGAGCGGGTTGATCTTTTTGGGGTCGGCACCAAGCCGTTTGACCGCGTCGCGCATGGCTGCGAGATCGACCACGCACGGAACGCCTGTAAAGTCCTGCATAATCACGCGCGCCGGCATAAAGGGAAGTTCGTTGGGCGCGGGACTGTGGGCATTCCAGGTCGCGAGCCGCTTGACATCCTCAGCAGTGACCAGATAACCGTCTTCGTTGCGCAAAAGCGATTCGAGCAAAATCTTGATCGAAAATGGAAGTTGCCCAAGATTGGGCGCAACCCCCGTCTTAGCCAGTCGGTCCAGACGGTATATATAGTGATCGCCAAGTCTGGCGCGCGC
>JBLMXX010000148.1:0-5324 GCA_050257995.1 Acidobacteriota bacterium
CCGATCGCCCACAAGACCGTGTGTCCGGATTCAAACGCCTGCGCGAGAATTTCGTCCTTGCTGAAAAAGCCGGAAAAAAGCGGGAAGCCGGAAATCGCGAGCGCCGCGGCGAAGAAGGTGATGTACGTCCACGGCATTTTCTTGCGGAGCCCGCCGAGCATTCGCATGTCGATAACGCCGCTCATCGCGTGCATTACACTGCCCGCGGCGAGAAAGAGGAGCGCCTTGAAAAAGGCGTGCGTCATCAGGTGAAAGACCCCCGCGCCATACGCCGCCACACCCACGCCCAGGAACATGTAACCGAGCTGCGAAATAGTCGAATACGCGAGGACGCGTTTTAAATCCATCTGGACCAACGCAATGGTAGCGGCGAAGAGCGCCGTGACGGCTCCTACAGTGGCGACTACTTCGGAAGAGAACGGGGCGAGTGAGTACAGAACGTGCGAGCGCGCCACCATATAGACGCCCGCGGTCACCATGGTTGCGGCGTGGATGAGCGCGCTGACTGGCGTGGGACCTTCCATCGCGTCCGGCAGCCAGACGTACAGCGGGAGCTGTGCCGATTTGCCGGCGGCGCCCATAAAGAGGAGGAGGGTGATCGCCGTCACGACCGGAGCGCCGGCCTGGAATAGATGCGGCGCCTTTTCAAAGACCTCGGCAAAATTGAGCGTGCCAAAAGTGACGAATATGAGGATCACGCCCAGCCCAAACCCGAAATCGCCGATGCGGGTCGTGACGAATGCTTTTTTGCCCGCCGCCGCCGCGCTCGGCTTGGTGAACCAGAACGAAATCAACAGGAACGAGCACAGTCCGACGAGCTCCCAGCCGACATACATGACGAGGTAATTGTTGCCGAGGACGAGCATCAGCATGGAAAAGACAAAGAGGTTCAGATAGGTAAAGAACCGGCCGTAATTCTCGTCTTCCGCCATGTATCCCGTCGAGTAGACATGAATCAAAAAGCCCACGCCGGTGACAACCAGAAGCATCAGCGCCGAGAGCGGGTCGAGCAGAAACGCAATGTCGATCTTAAAATCGCCGACCGGAATCCAGGAATAGAGTGGCACGTTGAAAATCGGGTGATCCCCTGCCCCTTGCATAGCAAAAAACTCGAAAAGGGCGATGAGGAAAGACAGCCCGACGGCTCCGACGGCAATCGTTCCGACGAGCCAGCGCGGCATTTTGCGGCTAAAAATTGCGTTAATAACCGCGCCCGCGAGCGGCAAGGCAGGCACAAGCCAAAGATAGCTAATCAATTGATTATTCCCTTGGAAGCATCATGTTCGGACGCGCGATTTTGATTGGAAAATGGATTAGAGCAGGGTGATGTGATGGCGGCAGGCAGCATCCCCCCTGGCGTGGCAAGCGACCTCCTCGACTTTGTGGTTCTCGCTCTCCGTCGCCCAAGCCACCAGCCCGTACACAAATCCCGCCGTCGTGAAGCAGACGGGCTTGTCGCTCTGCCAATCGACGCAATTGCCGCAGCTCAGGTCTTGCCAGTAGAACCCCTCGCCGTCCTCGCCGACCTTGATGCTCGTGTTCAACTGCTCGCCGTAGGCTTTGGATGCAATGTCGAGAGCGAGTTTCACCTGGCGGCGGCGCGGCAGGAATTTCAGAGCCACCTTGGTCGCGCTGGCAAGGGCGCCATTTTCTTCTACGGCGTTCTTCCAGCGCTCGCGCCCGACTCGCTGCAAGATCGCGCGTGCCCCGCGCGGCCCATAGATATCGAACAGGGCGTGGTTGATGCGGCTCATATAGCCCACCTGGTGTCCGCCGTATCCCTCATTGCTCGGCGGATAATGATCGATGTACTGGACCAGGTCTGCCTGGCGCAACAAAGCGGCCATGCCACGCTTGCCGACGACGTCTTCCACGCCGAGGAGTATGACCAGAAAGCCTTTGTTAACGAGCTCGAGACGCTCTGTCATGCGCACCTCACTTCACCGGCACCACTACCCGACGCCGATCGGGAATGCCGCCTCACGGAAGAACTGCGCACCCCGACTGCCCTAACCTTTGAGCGAGTTCGCCTCATCCACATTGACCGTAGCGCGTGATCGGAACAGCGCGACGATAATCGCCAACCCAACCGCCACTTCGGCGGCGGCGACGGTCAGCACAAGGAAGACGAGGACCTGGCCATCCAGGCTGTGCAAGTAACGTGAGAAGGCGACGAATGCCAGGTTGACCGCATTCAGCATCAGCTCGATGCTCATGAACATGATGAGCGGGTTGCGGCGGATGAGGACTCCGATCACGCCGACGCTGAAGAGGATTGCACTCAGAACGACAAAATGATTGACGGTAAGCATAATTCTCAGGCGGAGCAGGGCTCCAGAGATCAGGTTTTCGCTCTTTTGGCGAGTACGATCACGCCCACGACCGCGACGAGCAGCAGCATGGACGTGATTTCGAACGGCAGGAGAAAATCGGTGAACAACATGCTACCGACCGCTTCCGTATCCCCAATCTTCGCCACCACCTCCGGAGAGAACTGGCCGGTGATGCCTGGGAGGACAGCTCTCCCGAGGACGATGGCCAGTTCGGCGACGAGCAAAATGCCAAAAAGTGCCGCCAGCCAGCGTTGGGATTTCAACGCACCGATCCCACTCTCCATCTCAGGGCTCAGAAGCATGATGACGAACAGGAAAAGGATGAGGATCGCTCCTGCGTAAATCATCACTTGAGCGGCAGCAATAAAGGGCGCATTGAGCAGTACATACATGGCCGCGAGCGACACGAAAACCACGGCGAGGCAGAGCGCACTGTGGACAGGGTTGCGCAATGCGATCATGCCGAGCGCGGCGAGAACGGCGATCAGGGCGAAGAGATAAAAGACGAATAGGTCCATTTACTTTTTCGATTCGCGATATTTCAGAGATATTTCGTTCGCGTGAGTTCTCTCGTGACTGTAAATGATGACCAGCAAGTCGCTGAGGGATATGTCGCCAGAAAGCGGGTGTTCCCCGCATAGGGCGAGTTGTTCCGGCGCGATGCTCTCCAAAAGCGCGATCAGTTCGGCGCGCGATGCATCCAGCTCGGTGCGGACCTGCGCCAGCGTTTGATCTTTGCGCTTGGCGATCTGGCGCGCGTTATAAACGTCGTTGTCATAGCCCTCGGGTAACTGCGGGTTCTCACCGCGGGCAGTCCCGCGAGCGATGCGCGTCATCCCGCGTTCGGCGCCCACCAAGTGGGCCACGGCATCCTTGAGGGTCCAGTCCGGGGTCACATGGACCTCGGCGGCTTTTTGCTCGCTTATCTCATCGAGCGTCCGGTTCAGAATCCCGCGCTCTTCGTTCAGTTTGGCTACGATCGGTTCAAGTTCTTTTAACATTACGCCGAGCCTTTCGTTTGGGCCGGTTGCCACGCGGGCAACCCCTCCTAGCGACCGATCAACACGAGCACCACCGCCGTCACAAAGATATTGGCCAGCGAAAGCGGCAGGAGCACCTTCCAGCCAAAGCGCATCAACTGGTCATAGCGAAAACGCGGCAGGGTGTAGCGAATCCACATGAGCACGAAAATGAAAAACATGATCTTGATGAACAACCAGTGGAACCCGGGCAAAATGCCGAAAGGTCCCTGGTAGCCGCCCAGGAACATCGTCGAGGCAATCGCGCTAACGGTTACCATGTTGATATATTCGGCCATGTAGAGCAAGGCGAACTTGAGAGAACCATATTCGGTGGCATACCCGGCGACGAGCTCTGTCTCCGCCTCCGGCAAATCGAATGGCAGGCGGTTGGTCTCTGCCGTGGCAGCGATAAAGTAGAGGACCAGGCCCAGCGGCTGCCATACGACGTTCCATATTGTGCTTTGCTTTTCGACGATATGGACCAGGCTCAACGACTGGCTGATCATTAATACGCCGACCAACGAGAGTCCTAGCGAGACCTCGTAGCTCACCATCTGCGCGGTCGAGCGCAGGCTGCCGAGAAGCGAATACTTGTTGTTGGCACTCCACCCGCCCAGCACGATGCCGTACACGCCCAGCGAACCGATGGCGAGCAAGTACAGGACCGCGACGTTCACATCGGCAAGTTGAAATTGGATGGTGTAGCCGGCAATCGTAACGGGGGGATTGAGCGGGATGACCGCCCACGCCATCAGCGCCATGCCCACGGCGAGACCCGGCGCGATAATATAGACGAGTTTATCCGCCTGCGAGGGAACAATATCCTCTTTGAAGATGGTCTTGATCGCGTCCGCCACCGGCTGGAGCAAGCCGCGCGGCCCTACCCGGTTCGGGCCAATGCGGACCTGGACTTTGGCGACGACAATACGTTCCATTAAAGTCAAATACGCATACGCCGTCAAAAGCCCGACCACGATCACAATGGCTTTCACCAATGCTTCGATAATTGTCACGACAACGGGATCGAGAGTCACTCTAACCCCTCACAGATTGACTTTATTTCGTCAGCCGGTCCAGGATTTGATCGACATTCTCCGGGGTCAAATCCTGCGCGTGTTCTTCTCCATCGATCAGCATCACAGGGGCATGGTCACATCCGCCGAGACATTCGGCGTCTTTGAGCGTGACCTTGCCATTTGCCGTCGTCTCCCCGGCCTTGCATCCCAGCTTGTGCTCGATGTGCTCCATCAACTCGTCCGCGCCCCGGAGCGCACAGGGTAGATCGGTGCAAAAATAGATCGTATGCTCGCCGCGCTTGTCGCGCGCATACATCGTGTAGAACGTGGCGACCGAATTGATCTCGGTTGTCGAGAGCCCCATCAGCTCCGAAAGGTCCTGCACCGCTTCATCCGGCAGCCAGCCACATTCGCGCTGGGCCAGATGCAGCGCAGGCATGATGGCGGAACGCGGAGCCGGATATTTCTCCATCAACGATCGGACCTGCGATCTTGCTTTGTCTGAAAGCATTCATTCCCCCCACGACTCGTACCGTATGATAGCACGGGATTAGACTAGTCCCAGTCGAACCCACCTTTGCGCCACACGTAGATATAGGCAATCAGCAGGACCAGGACGAACACCCCCATCTCGATCAGCCCAAAGAGCTGCAGCTGGCGAAAGAGAACGGCCCAGGGATAAAAAAAGATGATCTCGATATCGAAGAGAATAAAGAGGACAGCGGTGAGGTAGAACTTGATAGGAAGACGGCGGCGCGCCGAGCCAATTAGCGGCATGCCGGACTCGTAGGGCGCAAGTTTCGTAGGGGTGGGTCGATGCGGACCAATGATAGCCGAGAGGACCAGAGCGATCGTTGCAAAGGCGATGACGACTACGAGCAGGACGAGGATTGGTAAATAGTCGATCGGCATTGATGACCTGAATTAAGAGTATTCGAATGTACTTAGTGAAT
>JBLMXX010000149.1:0-3108 GCA_050257995.1 Acidobacteriota bacterium
GCATCGGCGGGCGTATCGAACTCTTGCAGGTCGTATTTCAGCCGCCGCTGCCACTTGCGCGCGAAACTATCCCCGCTCGACCCCAACTCGACGCCCACGCGCCGGTCCGCGAGGTCATACCAGGACTTGAACGTGTCGCCTTCCCGCACGATCACCAGCGGACCGCCGTTAAAGTAGGAATGCGTAAAGCGCACGTCCTCGGTCTTTTTCGGATCGTACGGGAGCGCGGAGAGGACCGCGTCGTACTGCCCCGTCTTGAGCGCATCGTACAGCCCGTCAAAGCCGGTGTAGACGTACTGGATGCGAATGGGCGTGTCGTTCGCGCGCGACCAATCCCCCACCATCTGTTCCGCCAGCGCGATATCCAGCCCCGACAAATTCCCCTTGCCGTCATCCGTTTCGAACGGGGGAAAGGACGGGTCGATGCCGATGCGAAAGACGCCCTCTTCCAGTATCCGCGTCCAGGTGGCATCCGGCTTGGGCGGCGGCTTGGGCGCAAAGGTCACCCACGCCCAATAGAGGAAGAGGAGGAGGGCGAGGATGACGACCGGCAGGGTCCCGGGGCGCAGGTAGAACGCCGCGCGATGCCAGTGCCAGCCGGAGGCGGTCCGGCTGCGGTCGCCCGTCTGGGGCGGTGGGTGGGTCATGTGCTAGTGTCCCCCGGCGTATTTTTGCACTTCGTAATAGATCGGCTTGGGATCGAAATTGGGAGTCACGAACGTGAAATAGTCCTGGTACGTCTGCGCGGGCTCGGGATAGCGAAACGCCCACAGGACGCACGCGTCGAGCCAGTCCCACTGCGCGGCGAGGGCATACGCGTGCAGCGTGTCGGCGATCCGCTCGGACGGGCGTACCGCCTTGGTCCAGCGCGGGTGATCGTTCCACCCCCCCTCGGTGATGATGGCGTGTTTCGCCGCGTCGCCGTTCTGCACCATGATCTCGCGCAGCAGTTCCGCGCGCCGGAAATTCACGCTCGCCGGCGACGGTGGCTCATCGGCGGGCGCCTTCCAGCCGTACGCGTGGATGGCGAGCACGTCGAAATAGTCCTTGGCGCCGGCCGCGTACATCCTCCGGAGATATTCCAGGTCGCTCATCGCATCCACCGTGCCGGGCGGGGCGAGGGTCGGCGCGAGCGCGCCCGCGAGGATCTGGACCGACGGGTCGGCTGCTTTCGCCACCGGGTAGACCGCCTCCAGCAGCCGCGTATAGCCCTCCGGGTCGATGGGACGATAGCCCCATTCGAAATTGAGATTGGGCTCGTTCCAGATAATGACGTAATGAAGGCGTCCCTTGAAATGCCGTATGAACTCGCCGACAAATTGAGCGAAATGGGGATAGTGTGCCTCGTCCAGGTAACTCGTCACGGAATCCTTCGGGCGCGCCCACGCGGGGACAAAGCCGAGGCGCGCGATCACGGTCAACCCCTGCCGCCGCGCGTGATCGACGACGAGGTCGGCGTGGTCCCAATCATACTCCCCCTCGCTGTTCTCGATATAGCCCCAGGGGAAAAAGTCGACCACCCACGGCGCGCCCATCTCGCGCACCATCTCGAGCGTCTTTTTGATTTTCCATTCCTCGACCTCATCGGTCAGGCGGGTGTGCACTCCGATCTTGGGGTTGATGGTGCGGACGATCTGCGGCGGTCCGGGCGAGACTAGGATGGGCGGCGGCGCGGCGAGCCAATAGACGAGCGCGCAGAGCGCGAGCGCTTCCAGCCCGCGCAGCGCGAGAGACGTGTGACGGGGCCAACCCTTGAGAAGGGTCTCGTTCATCGAATGAGACCCTTCCCCACTGCATTGTCACACCAGCACTTGCGTGCGGTGCAAGTGTTGCGAGCCCGCGCTCTTCCCTGGCACTGCCCGCCAGGGCAAGTGTGCGGGCGACCCTGGCACCCCGCAGGTGGCGCGGGGTCTGCGACCATGCGGTCCCGACCAGGGCAGGTGAGCAATCCCCAACACAGACTTGCCGAATCAACATTGAAGATTGCTTCGGGCAAAAACCGCCCGCGCAACACTTGCACCGCACTGCGTTCGGTGCAGTGCAGGTGTGACAGACCGACGTGGCTGTGATGTACCAAAGTGCCCATTGACAAAGTCAATCCATTCGAGTTAGAATAGTCCCCGTATCGCACCTTACCAATCGAATCCGAATCGTCCGCGTGGATCGTTTCTGCCTTTCGTTTCCCTCAGGAGGAATTAGGTATGGCAGAAAATGGCGAAGTCGCGTTGTTCATCGACTTTGAAAATGTACGTTACGGTTTAAAAAACAACTATTCCCGCGAGCCCGATCCGCAGTTTCTGATGGCCAAGGCGCGCAAGTATGGCCCCGTGGCGCTGGCGACCGCTTACGCCGACTTTACCGAGCATCCCGATTACTTTAGGCGAAAACTCGAGGTCGCCGGAATCTCGTCCCGGGATGTCGCGCGCCGCAGTCCCGACGTCGCGCACAAGAGTTCGTCCGACATGGCGATGTTGATGGATATCATCGATTGCCTGCTGGACCGTCCCACTGTCAACACCTTGATCTTGATGACCGGCGACAGTGATTTTATTCGCGTCGTGGCACGCGCGAGGCACCGTTTCGGGAAAAAGGTCGTGATCTCCGGCGTCCCCGGCAGTGTCTCTAACGATCTCATCGCCGCGGCGGATGCCGCCGACCCGATCGTCGAATCGGATTGGGTGTCGGCGTCGTCCGGCGAACCGCATGTTCCTGCACCACTAGAATCGACTTTGCTCCCAGACTCTGAATCGGCAGAGGTCCGGGTCAGCTCCGCCGAGCTATCGGAGGTCGAGCGCCGCCTGGTGAGGCTCCTCGACTACCTGGACCGAACCCGTCCCTATCTCACTTTTCTCTTTGTCAAGACTCATGCCCTCTCGCCCAACAACCAGCTTAACTTGAGCCCCATGCAAGTAGACTTGGTCTTGACCCAGTTCAAGGACCGCGGCATCCTGCGCGATGAGATCCGCGAGATCGACGGGCGCACCCTGCGCCTGCTGTTTTTCCGGCGCGATCATCCGCAGGTCCTCGAGGCTTTGAACGGAGCCGGTACGGCTCCGCCTAGTTAGTAGACCGTTAGTCTGTGCAGCGACGATGTTCGCGGCGATTCGA
>JBLMXX010000150.1:0-2665 GCA_050257995.1 Acidobacteriota bacterium
CGATGGCGACCTTGCGGTTGAACCGCCGCGCCGTGTCGATCACCTGCTGGATGCGGGAGATGTTCGAGGCAAACGTCGCGACGATAATGCGCCCTTCCGCGGTCGCGAACACGCGCGCAAAACTCTCCGAGATGGTCGTCTCCGACGGCGTATGCCCGGGCGAATCGGCATTCGTGCTGTCGCTGAGCAGGGCGAGCACGCCGCCCCCGCCGACCTCCGCCAGTTTCGAGAAATCCGTCAACCGCCCGTCGACGGGGCTGGGGTCGAATTTGAAATCGCCGGAATGGACGATGGTCCCGGCGGGCGTCGTGATGGCGAGCCCGACGCCGTCCGGGATGCTGTGGCTGACGTGAAACGTCTGGACCTGGAACGGGTCAAGGTCAATCGTATCGCCCATCTGGAAGGTGCACAGGGTGGTCTCTTTCAATAACTTGTGCGATTTGAGCTTGACCTGGATCAGGCCGCTCGTGAGCGGCGTCGCATAGACCGGCACATTGAGGCGCGGCAGGACATACGGCAGCGCGCCGATGTGGTCTTCGTGCCCGTGCGTGATGACGATGGCGCGGACCTGGTCCTTGCGCTCTAAAAGGTACCCAATGTCCGGTATGACGATATCCACCCCGAGCATATCGCTTTCCGGGAACATGAGCCCCGCGTCGACCACCAGTATGGCGTCCTCATACTCGACCAGCAACATATTCTTGCCGATCTCACCGGCGCCGCCAAGGGGGATGATTTTCAGTTTAGGTTTCAAAATAACTCACCAACTCTCTCTACAAGACTTCCGAAGTCTGCTCGACTTCGGAAGTCTGGGACCATCAAAATAGACTGAGCTGCTCCGCCGGCGGCTTTTTGGTCGGGTCCGCCCCGCCCTCCTGCACCTTCGAGATATCCTTCAGAATCTGCGGCACGCGCTTGAAATCCGCTTCCAGCGTCGCCTTGAGGGAGGGCTGGTGCAGAGCCGCCGCCGGGTGATACATGGGCACGACGACGAGGTCGCCAAACCGCTTGGGCTTGCCGTGGATCTCGGAAATCTTTTTGTCCGGGAACCAGCGCACCATCGCAAAGCGGCTGATCGTAATAATGACTTTCGGCTTGATCAGTTGAATCTGGCGATCGAGATAGGGGCGGCAGGCCTCCATCTCGTTCGGCAGTGGGTCCCGGTTCTGCGGCGGGCGGCATTTGACCACATTCGTAATGTACACCTTACCGCGGTCCATCCCCATCATCCCGAGGAGTTCGTCCAGGTACTGCCCGGCGGCGCCGACGAAGGGGCGCCCCTGCCGGTCTTCATGAAAGCCCGGGGCTTCGCCGATAAACATCACCTCGGCATTTTCGGGACCCTCACCCGGCACGGCGTTCGTGCGGCTCTGGGAGAGGTCGCATTTCGGGCAGACCCGAATCTGCGCGTACATATCGGTTAATTCAGACATATACACTCCAGTGGGTAGTGGACAGTGAATAGCAAGTATTCACTATGCAGTGTTCAGTATGCAGTTACTAACCACTGACCACTGACCACTATTACTGCGCCGCGCCGCACTCGGGACAGAATTTGACGGCGCCCTGAATCGGCTTGCCGCATTCTTTGCAGAATTTGTTTTGCGAGACCGGCTTGCCGCATTCGGGACAGAACTTGCCGCCCTTGACATCCGCTCCGCAGTGGGGGCAGGTGGCGACAATCGTATTCTTGAATTTATCCGCGGTCACGTACGTCGCGGTCTGGGCGACCTGGCGCGCTTGCTGGATTGCCGCATCGGTCTGTGCCGCCGAGTATTCCTGCTCCAGGTCCGGCGCGCATTCCTTGCACATCCCGCGGTCCGTGTTCCAACATACCTCTTTGCAGACCCATTTGCCGCAGCGCCGGCACTGGACGAAATTCGGCTTGACTTCATCGATCGCCTTGGCGAACGCGGCGTCTTTTTGCTGCTGCCACGCCACCGAGTGCGCCCGGTCACCGATCTGTGCCGCGGCGCCAAAGATGCCGCCGAAAATATTGGCGGCAGTATCGAGCGCGCCGCTCACCATGCCGGTCGCCGAACCCTGGAAGGTACTCTCATAGCCGTTCCCGCACCGGTCGCAATAGAATTCGAATTGAAAACCGTTGTCCGTGCACTTGTCTTGATGGTTCCGGGTGAACTTGATCAGCGCCATTGCTTTTCCTCCAGGGTTTTTATCGAATGGGACGATTTTATATCAACTCGGCATTTTTGTCCACAGACGAAGGATGCAGAAATGAAAAAGGAGAGGAAGGGTCGCTTCCTCTCCTGGCACGCTAGGGTTACCGGGCGAGCCAGCCGCCGTCTACCGGGACAATCGCCCCGTTCATATAATCCGAAGCGGCGGAGGCGAGCAAGACCACGATCCCTTTCAGGTCGTCCGGGGTGCCCCAGCGCCCCGCCGGGATGCGCTCGAGGATGGATTGGCTGCGCGCCGGATCTGCACGAATCGGCGCCGTGTTATCGGTCGCCATATATCCCGGGGCGATCGCGTTCACGTTGATGTGGTATTTTGCCCACTCGTTCGCGAGCGAACGCGTGATGCCCGCAATCCCGCTCTTGGCTGCCGCATACGAGGGGATCAGGATGCCGCCCTGAAATGAAAGCATCGACGCCACATTGATGATCTTGCCTCCACCCTGCTGGACCATCAATTTGGCGGCGGC
>JBLMXX010000151.1:0-7584 GCA_050257995.1 Acidobacteriota bacterium
ATGACTTCTTCGTTGATGTGCTTGGGCAGTGGCAATTGCACCAGAATGCCGTGGATGCGGGGATCGGTGCTGAGTTTCTTGACGAGCGACAGCAAGTCCTCCTGCGAGATGGTTTCGGGCAATTCGTTATGGTACGATTCAATCCCGAGTTCCGCGCAAGCCTGCCGTTTGGAGGTCACATAGCTCACACTGTCGGGGCGGGCGCCGACCAATACGGTGGCGAGACCCGGCACTAGCCCCTTCGCGCGCAGCTTGGTCACCTCTTCCTTCACGTCGTTCCGGACGGCCGCCGCGACGGCTTTCCCATCGATGATTAATGCGGTCATTGTTCTCCTTTATTTGGAGGGGCGAGTACCGCCCCTCCAATTTATTGATTTAGAAGATATTCGTACGCACTCAGCGCCGCCTTGGCGCCTTCGCCGATGGAGACCAGGACTTGTTCGACAAATACGTCGGTCACGTCGCCTGCGGCGAACACACCGGGACGAGAGGTGGCGCATTTGCTGTCGACGACGATTTTGCCGCTCGCATTCGTCAGGACCAAATCTGCCGCGAGTTGAGAGTTGGGCACCAATCCCAGCTCGACAAACAGGCCGTCTACGGGAATCTCCTGGGTCTCACCTTTGCCGCGCACGATGACGCTCTCCAGGTACTGCTCGCCGCGAACCTCGCGCAACTCATAGTTCTCGTAGAGTGTGATCTTGGGATTCGTGCGTAGTTTTTCTCCCAACGCCGAGTCCATTTCACCGCGCTCCGGCAAGATGAGGTGGACGTGCTTGGCAACCTGGACCAATTCTGCCGCGCTGCGCAGGGCGCGACCGCCGCTTCCGACGAGCGCGGCGACTTTGTCGATAAAGACGGGGGCGTGGCTGACACTCGAGTAAGAGAGCCCGCGTCCGATAAGGCGTTTTTCGCCGGGTACATCAATGCGTTGGGGCGCCGCGCCAGTGGCGATGATGACAGCGCGCGCCTCGTAGCGCTTTTCGCTCTGCGTCAATACGACGAAATGCCGGTCCAGTGCCGTCACTTTGCTGGCCCGATCGAGCTGGTGTGCAAAGTTGAGGTATTCCAACTGGCGCTTGAATTTCTCCACCACGTCCGCGCCGGTAATGATCTCGTGTCCCTCCACCCCTTTGAGGTTGAGCTGGTAATTGATCTTGCCGCCCAAGTCCTCGCTGAGGACGAGCGTTTCGAGCCGCTTGTTGATGGCATACGCCGCCGCGGTCAACCCCGCCGGCCCACCGCCGATAATAATCAAGTCGTACATGGTATCCTCCATAGTCAGTCAATCAGCCGATTTCACGAATCGACTACTCCTCCGCTTCCGCAATAAAACCGTCTTTCATCATCATCTGGGTCAGGTCATGCGAACGCTTGATGATGCGGGCGGCCTGTTTGAATTCGTCTTCCGCGCTGATGGTCAACCGGGCGAGACCTTGCTCTTGCGCTTTCATGGCCACCGCGACGGCTTCGCGAGGGAAGACTTCCCATTCGTCCATGGTCGGCATGATATAGTCTGGCGTCAGGCCCTTTTGTTCTGCCATCTGGGCCATGGCGCCGGCGGCAGCGACGCACATCTCGTCCGTGATCGTCTTGGCGCGGACGTCGAGGGTGCCGCGAAAGATGCCGGGGAAACCGAGTGAGTTGTTGACTTGATTTGGAAAATCGGACCGACCGGTCGCGACGACGACGGCGCCGGCTTCTTTCGCGTCCCAGGGCCACATTTCGGGGATGGGGTTGGCGCACAGAAACACGATCGCGTCCTTTGCCATCGTGGCGATCCACTCTTTCCGGATAACGTCAGGACCGGGCGAGGAGAGGGCGATGCAAACATCTACGCCCTTGAGCGCCTCGGCGATTCCGCCCGTGCGTCCTTCCGCATTCGTGATGTTGCACAACTTCCACTTGTCCACGAATTCGGCTTTGCGCTGTTCAAGATCGGTACGCCCCTTGTGCAGAATGCCCTTACTGTCCACCATCGTGCAGAGCGCCGGGGTCGCGCCGCTAGAGAAGATCAAGCGGCTGATGGCGACGTTGGCAGCACCGGAGCCGATGAAGGCAATCTTGACGTCTCCGATTTTTTTTCGGACGACCTTGAGTGCGTTGATCAGCCCGGCGAGCGTCACGGTCGCGGTCCCCTGCTGGTCGTCGTGCCAGATGGGGATCTCGCCTTCGGCGCGCAGGGTATCGAGGATTCGGAAGCACTTGGGCTGGGAGATGTCTTCGAGGTTGATTCCACCGAACGCCGGCTGGAGGAGTTTGACGGTCCGGATGATTTCATCCGGGTCCTTGGTATCGAGCGTGATGGCCACGGCGTCGACGCCGCCCAGGTACTTGTACAGGAGGGCTTTACCCTCCATAACAGGCAGTCCGGCCTTGGGACCGATATCCCCTAACCCGAGGACACGCGTACAATCGCTAACGACGGCGACGGTGTTCCACTTGTTCGTATGCTGATACACCAAATCGGGATCGGCTTGGATGGCCCGGCACGGGGCAGCCACGCCCGGGGTGTACCAGATCGCAAAATCATTGAAATCGCGGACGCGGCATTTCAGCGCTGTTTCAACTTTTCCGCGATAGAAAGGGTGGAGCGCCATCGCATCCGCCGCAGGCTTCTTCGCCCTTGCCAGCAATTCTTCTTTTGTTAACATAGGACACTCTCCTTTGAGTCACGTGCCGGTGGTTGGTGGGGAGTTGGGTCGTGGTGAGGGGGTCGTGCAATCTCGACTGCCGACGGTCCACCGATCACCGACCACACTTCACTAAACAGTAAGGTACGCGTCCGCGTAGATAACTTTATTCAACAGGATCTGGATGGTCTTCCAAATGGCGATCTGCTCCGGGTCTTTCATATCGACGTCGTCCGGAGTCACTTCCTCGCCTGCGGCGGTCCGGTCGTAGAGAGTGACGAGCAGTTTGGCGAGCGGGGTCGACTCGTCGCGCTGGTCGACGACTCGGATGAATTCCTTCAAATCTTTGTCGAGCGGGTCCGCAATAGCCATGTCCAGGCCCACGGCCATCAACATCACCATGTAGGTGCGATTGATCAGGGGGCGTAATTCGGGAGGCACCTGATTGGAAACGTTCGACAGTCCCGCGTTCGTGAGCAAGGGGAGACCGGACTGCTTCAGGATGCGCACCGCTTCTACGCATTGCGGCACAAATTCCTGGCAACCCTTGACGGTGAGCACGAGCGGGTCGACGATCAAGTGTTCAAGTGGGAGTCCAACTTCTTCACAGCGCGGGACCAATTTTTCCAGCGCGAGACTGACGCGCGCCTCGGCGCTGACCGGAATGCCTTCCTTTGCCATGGTCAAGCCGATGAGTTTGGTTCCAAACTCGACCGCGACCGGCGGGACGGTTTCCAGGCGTTCTGCTTCCGCCGAGGTCGAGTTGATGATAGCTTTGCCGCGCGGCACTTTGGCCACTCCGGCCTTGATGGCTGCGAGATTGGTCGTGTCGAACGACACGGTCATGTCAGTGCCCACGGCTTCGTGGATGACGTCTACGAGCCAGCTCATGACCTCGGGTCCCGCCTTCTTTTGGGGACCGACGTTCAGGTCGAGTGCCCGCGCGCCATTCTCGACCTGCTTGCGCGCGAGATCGACGAAGAACGCACCATCGCGATTGGCGATCGCCTCTTTCACCTTGGGTGAAATGATGTGAATGTTTTCGCCGATAATGTACATGGATTCCTCCTCTTATTGGGTGGTTGGGTCGTCTATCAAACGTCGCTTGGTACTCGTATCGTCAAGGCATTCTCAATCGCCCGCTCAATTTCCTCTTCCGTGGGGGGCTTTTCAAATGGCTGGAACCCATTCAGATAAATTCCGCCGTGCAGCCCCAGATGTGTCCCGCATGCCCAGGCGTCGCCGACCCACAGGTCGATTTCGCCGCGGGCGGGGTGCTTGTCGATCGCCGCGATGACGCGTTCGGCTGTCCGCGTGCTCCAGGGGCATTCGGGATTGAACATCACGTCGACGGCAAGTCGATTGCCGTGCTCGTGGGCGCAGTAGTGGGTGCGCTGAAGCTGTGCCTGGACAGGACCGTGGACGAGCAGGGTGTTCCCATGCACCTCGTCGACTCGACGAAACCCAAAATGCTCGAAAAAGTCTGGCGGCATGTGTGCACCCTGATGGGCGATGGTCGCCACGCCGGTCGGCGAATCGCCGATGCAGGCCGCGAGAAGACTGCCGCCGGCGCCCAGGTGGTTATACTCCGGGAGCACCCACAAGCAGGTGAGGAAATTGGCGTTTTTCCCTGTGATGGGGTACGGTGCAACCTCAATTGGCACGTATTCCACATAGCCGATGGGCTTGCGATCCTGGAAGGCGATCCAGCCGCGCAGTCCTTTGCGGAACATTTCGTCCAACCAGCGGTCGCGTTTGGCATTCGCGCTCGCGAACTCTGGGTTGTCGCCTGTGCAGAGGGTGTGCAGTGCGCTTGCGTTGGAGCGGGTTAAAAACTCAAACTTCATTGTTTGCCTCGCTTGATGAAACAGGTAAACCGAAAACGGTGGATAAATCAATAACCGGCCGGTCTGCCTGTCCAGTTATTGGATTGCTCACGCACCATCCGGTAAATTCTTGCGCCATTTTGCGAATGCATGGTGCAAGCGGTGCCCGAATCCGGTCTGCTTCAAATACATCATGGGGCAGACACCGTAAATGACGGAGATATTCTTCTGCCGGCAAAATCCGATGGCGGCTTCGGAAACGGCTCCGGGAACGCTGGCGCCGCGATGCATCCACACGCGGGAAATGCCCAGGTCCGCCACCTCGCGTACCAATTGCTCCGTAACCTCGGGCGGCACGGCGAAAAGCACGCCATCCGGTTTCAAGGGCAGGCTGCGGAGGTCGCCGTAACATTGAATGCCGGGGACCGCGCGGGAGGGGTTGATCGCAAAAGTGTCGTACCCGCGTTTCTTGAACTCGTCGTACAGCGAGCGTCCCCAGCCTTTCTCATCTCGCGTCACGCCGACAATCGCGATGCGTTTCTGGGAGAGAAAGTCGTTGATCAACTCCTGCATAACACTCCTCAGGTGCAGAATATAGCCTTGGCAGTGGCCGGCGCCGGAGGGACTGTTTTACGGCCGCGGGATTGCCAGGTCTGCGACGCCGCGTTCGCTCATGGTCGCCGTCGGGTAATTCTCGCGAATCATCTCGTGAATGATCTGCGCGTATTTCACCTTCTCACGGCACATTTCAGCATGCGCCGCGGCCGGCGTCCAGGGCTTGTAAATGCCGCCGCCTGCCGCCAGCGCGGTGCCGGGTTCGATCTTGTAATAGCAGGGCGCGCATAATCGCGCCATCTCGGGGGCATCGTAGAAACGGTTAAACCCGCCAAACGAATCGCTCAGGTAAATGTGGAGGTCGAGTGGGATATCGATGGCTTGGCGAATGCTGGACAGCGCTGGCAAGGACAGGTCGCCGACGGGATTGAATGTGTTGGCGCCGAGGGACTGGAGTACATGCCCTCCCGCCGCGCTGGCGTGACCCGCGAAAATGCTGACTTTGAAGATCACGTCTTTCGGGATGTCGCCCTTGGCACGCATCTCGTTCAAGAGCCACAACAATCCTTCGTCAATCACCAAAAAGCCGCGAAAGCCTATTTCGATACAGCGCATCATGTCGGCGATGACGTAGGACAATTGGTCCGAGCCGCGATAGCGCAAGCCGCTCAGTGCGCCTTCCGGCGTCGCGATCTGGCGCCCCACATCCCAACTGGCGCGCGGGCCGGGCGTGATAATCACTTCTGACTTGGCCGCCGCCGCCAGCCGGGCAAACTCCTTCAACTCGGCATCGTCGAGGAGTGTTGCCCCCATGACCGTGGAGATCAGCCGGTGGATCGGCACGCCGCGCTTGTCCGATTCGTCGAGTAGGGCCTCAAGCACTTGCGGCCGCTCGACGCCGGAGATTTCCATCCTGTACCAGGCTCCGTCGGGAAAGCGTTTCTTGCTCGTGGGCAGATCGAACGCATCACGGCCGGGGATGCCGTGCTTTTCCATCAGTCTGCGAACGCGATCGAGGTTCTCCATTGAAGCCTCCTTCGATCAGTGACTAGTGGTCGGTACATGGAGACTGACCACTGGCGGCTGATTAGTTGGGTAACATGGCCAACAATTCGTCGTACTGTTCGTCCGAGATCGTAAAGGTATTCTGTGGCTCCGGGAATGCGCCGCTCTGGATTTCCGCGACATACCTCGCCAACCCATCTCCGATGACCTTGGCAACATCCCCATAGCGTTTGGCGAATTTCGGAGTGAACGCGGGGAACATGTTGAACATGTCGTGAAAGATGAGCAATTGCCCGTCGCAGTCCGGTCCGGCGCCAATGCTGATGATGGGAATCTTGGCGCGTTCCGTGATCAGTTTGCTAACCCGGCTCGGCACGCACTCCAGGAGGATCGCAAACGCGCCGGCTTGCTCCAACGCGATGGCATCGTCCATCACCCGCTTGGCGTGAACGGCATCCTTGCCCTGTGCCTTGAAACCGCCAAGAGCCGACATGCTCTGCGGAGTCAGTCCCAGGTGTCCCATCGCGGGAATGCCCGCCTCGACGATCGCGCGCATGCGCTCTGCCATGGTGATGCCACCCTCAAGCTTGACGGCATCGCAGCCGGATTCCGCCATAAATCGCCCGGCGTTCTTGATCGCCGTCTCGTCCGAGGGCTGGTAAGTCATGTACGGCATGTCGCCGATCACAAAACCATACTTGCAGCCGCGCGTGACAGCCGCGGCATGCACAACCATCGTGTCCATGGAGACGGGAAGCGTGGTTGCATTTCCCAGCTCTGTCATCGAAAGGCTGTCGCCCACCAGGACGATGTCGATTCCGGCTTTATCCACGAGAAATGCCTGCCAGTAAGTGTACGACGTGATCATGGTTATTTTTTGTTTCTTACGCTTTTTCTCCATCAGGATTGGAAGCGTCATTTTCACGCGTTCATTCTCAGGCATCGCGTCCTCCTTCTCGCGAGCGAACTAACTTGAATTTTAAAGGAGCGGGACGAACTGTTTCTCCTCCATTTTTCGTTCTTGAAATTCTCTAGCCGCGGTGTCCCATCGCGCGCCAAAGCTTGTCCAGGACCTGAACGAGTGCCGGACCAAGTTTCGCAGGATCGTCCGTTTTTTCCGGCTCGTTCTCGAAAACGGCGAACGGCACCTCGTGTCCTTTGATATTGATGATGCCCTCAGGTTGGTCGCCGGATAACCGAGCCCAGTCATTCGACCGGTACAGTCTCTCCATTTTCTCATCGGAGAGTGAGTGGTAGAGGATGGAACTTTCCATTCCGGGCCGTGCCCGCCGCCGGTTCCGGCGCACGGATTCTGCAAAGGGAACGTCGATGTACATGATGACGGCGTGGTTCAAGATTTCGTTGGACAGGTGGGAGAATGCCTCGGTGAAACCGTTCTCGCCGCCGCGGGCGAATTCGATAATGACAGTATGTTTGTTCAGATACTCCGGGTCACCGGCGAGTTTCTTGGCAAAGTCGAGATTGATCTTGCCGATCAGGAAATTCCAGAGAAACGGGTCATTGAAATAATAGTCCCGCGTGGTGTTTTGCCGCTCGCGTCCCAA